>NZ_JBIXLP010000078.1:0-1876 GCF_053543535.1 Providencia sp. AGC89 | reverse complement strand
CATTAGATGCAACTCGTTTAAAACTATTGATTATTTAATTTTAATCTAAAAATAATTTCATTCATTACTAGATTAGTATATGTAAAATGTAAACATTCAGAAAACAAATGACGCAAAATATGAGTACATTCTAACTAAATATATTTGTAAGCGTCAAATATAATATGAATTCCAATCATTTTTCTCTTATCTAGTTACATTTAGATAATAATTAAAAATTTTTTTTAATAAACAAATAATTGCACATAAAAATCACTATCGGATAATTAAATTAAGATGGCGATTAAATCTAATAAGAAACAAATAATGATTAAATTAAAGATATAAAGTCCAGTTTTGGAAAAGAAATAAAAAATAGTTACATTTTGTTACTTTTTGTCTATTTTAACATATTAATCATAAATTATTTATTGGCAATAATTACATCAGTATTGTTTAACTCTACCATGTACATTCAATAAAAAACCGGCTGAACGTATAAAGTTCACCAAATTAATTTAAGTGAAATTAATTGATTTAATTGATAATTAATTATTTTGAAGCTCATGAAAATCGAGTAATCAAACAACTGTTAAGTGATTGAGTTATAAATTCTGTATTCATTTTAATATATTGCTAGCACACTAAGCACACTAAGCACACTAAGCACACTAAGCACACTAATCAATAAGAAAAATTTATGTTTTTTTTCGTGCTTCTGTCTACTTAAGCACTGTTGATATGTCATCGATTTGAATTAGGGTGGTATATCAATTAGTGATTAATCTATCTAAATAATTATCGCCCCCAAAATATACAAATCATTCAATAATGATAGTGACTAGTTCTGGTGTGGTAAATAGACAGGCATTGGTATAATGACATTATAAAATGATAACCAAGACCGCAATTGCATAATTTTACATTATCAGCGTAAATTTATTACCTCATTACGAATGAATTACTTACATAAGTACGAAAAAGTTCGATAAGACGGGAATATTGAGAGGGCTTTTAAAGTAGTGTCCTACTACGGCAAACAACCCCAACAAATTTTGTAAGAAGCCACTTTTATGCTCTCAAGTTGCCTAAAATACGACTGCTCGTTAATGTTCTAAAAAGCACTGAGCTTGGTATGAAAGTTGAATTGCTAGAGGATAAATAAAGGATACAGCCTAGATATTGACAGCAATTTTTTGCTTTTGTTACGTATGTTCTCATATCCGGACGCCTTAAAAGATTGTTCATTTAGTTAAATCTTAATTGGCTGTGGCTACCGTCCTATTTTAGTCAGAATAATCTATATGCCTAAATCGGCATACAATCGATTTTAAGCATCTTTTTTATATATTCATCCAATCACATTGCATACCCTAATAAAGTCACTCTAAATCAATTCTGCACAGCCTATTTTTTGATCAATTCTTTTTTTTATCATTATTGCGCTTTACCGTCATTCTCCGCAAATGAAGCATTTCGCTTATTTTCCCTTATTTAGTGTGATCGTGATGAAGATCTTCACTATATCTTGTTTATTTGAATGATTAATATTATCCGTGTTATGTAACTTATTGCGGTTTAAGGGAAAAAACGCAATAATACCTAAATTCAGCAGAGGTAAAAATCGGCCCTAAAAGGTGAAAGGATCCGATGGTCGTCATGCGCGAGTGCGCGATTTTTTGTTACCGCGTTATATTTAGTTTTAGTCAATGATAATATTTAAAAGTAATTATTAGTATGGTGATTATTAAGGTGATGTATTATGTCTACTTTTTTTCCTGTCAATCCTGAAAGTGGTAAATCAATTTTACAGCGACAATCTCAAGCTCTCTTACAAAATGGTCATTTAGAGCGTGCACGACAATTACGAAATTTGGCGATAGCGGCTGAATTAGAT
>NZ_JBIXLP010000077.1:0-3352 GCF_053543535.1 Providencia sp. AGC89 | reverse complement strand
TGGTGATGCATATATATTGACCCGTAAATCACCCGGTATGAGTTCTATCTCTAAGTTATTGTACTCTTTTATTGTTGGACACGTTGATTTACTTTTGGATAGAGCAATATCTGTAGTGTCAATAAACTGAGTATTAAGACAAAGCTCTCCTTTAACATTAAATAAAAAAGAGCTTTGACCAATATAATTATCATTCAAGAAAACACTAACAATACTTTCACCTTGAGGAAAATGCGCCTTTTCACTGTACAACTTCGCAACATCAGTTGGTATACCTTTATGTTTTAGAACATCTTGATCGAAAATGACTTCTTCTGCGTATGAATAAGTCGCTAGAAATAGTAAAATTGTAACAATTTTAAGCTTCTTTTTTCTAATCATTTTGCTGGTTATTTATCTTTATAGTGTATTTTTGAGTGGTTGAATATCCCCACTGAGTAAACGGTTGTATCGTGACTTCATCGATTAGTGTGGGAAGGTGTTGAGTTGTCGTTAACTCTATAGATTGATTAGGCAAAATATAATTGGATGGCAAGATCCACTGAATATTTCCAGGCAAACTCACAACACTATTGCTTAACCTGACGATATAAGGACTAGGGTTGGTTGCGATTAATACGTTTTTTTCATACTTCCACTTTAACAACTCCCAAGGCGTATCATTTTCTGGTAGATTTTTAGGTTTTATAATAAGAGGAAGGTTTTGGCGAATAGTAAACTTAACCTGATCGGCATCGGGATTTGCTTGAGGTGGAATCCCTTCAAAAATAACTCTCATCAATACTTCATGTTTTAACTCTGAATTACTAGTGAGCATAAAGCGGATTAATTGTTTAGCTTTAGGCTCAACCCGGATAAGTTGCGGGGTCGCAATAATTAGATCTTGATATTCAGGATCGACATTTACTAATTCTGTTGTTAATAGGACAGGATAGTTATCTGTATTAGTCACTACTATCTCACCATCTTGACTTTTTTCATTAACAATAGCAACGGATGTTGCAGGCAGTATACCTGAAGCGAATGATAGAAGAGGGGTTAATAATGAGCCTATTAGTAATAAGTATGTTTTTATTTTCATTTTAGCGGTATCATTTAAATAAGGTAACTAAATTAATTTAACTTAGTTACCTCTAAAATTTAGATATAATTTAATTCAATTGTTGATAAGCCATTGAGTAATACTGGTTTATTTTTACCAAACTCTGCAGCTTCTTGACTTACATACGCTTGAACTTGTAAAATTCCGTCATAAATGCTGGCTTCAATAGGAGTTGTTTCATTTGCTTTTGCAAAAGACGTTTCTAAATCCATACTGTTTGAAAATAGGTTCCCACCTGAAAGCAACCACATATTGCTTATTGTATTATAATAAATATTCTGAACTTTATTGCCTGAAAGCGTGGTTAGCGTATTATTTTCGCCCAAGGAACTAATGTTCAAGCTATTAGCTTTGTAACGGACAATATATCCACCAATATTTATGCCTGTTGAGGTTTTACCTAATCCAGCCACGCCATTTGAAGCATTTCCTGCGCCAATTCCTAATAATTTAATAGGAAGAGCTGCAAATCCTCGAGAATTTTCAGTTGAACCAGCAACGGTACCTAAACGTTTACTCACGGCTGATAATTTAACGGGTGCATTAGCTGAGCAGCGAATTGTAAAACTAGCTTCTTGTATTGGTAATGCAGCAAATTTCCCGCCAAAAGCGCCGTCTTCAAATGATAATGTGTCAGGATCGATTAGGCCATAATCGATATTCCCACCACCCGCAATATCTAATTCACAAGCTGCGGGGTCAATTCGACCTGTTACGCTAATATCAATAGAGCCAACATTTATGGCTGAAGCTGTAAATGATAAAGCCATTGTAGAAGAAATAAGGAGCGGTAATAATTTTTTCATATTTGTGTCCAAGGTAATTGATTTATACTTATTATAAGTGTATTTGCGGATAAAATATAATTAAAAACCATTTGCACTTGTAAGTTAATGTTAATAAATTTATTATTCTATTAATTATAGAATAATATACTTCCTGTTTTTCGTAAAATGTATGTTCTATAATTGTATATTCCTGAGAGCTACTTAGAAAACAGAAAATATCCGGTTATGTATTCAATCTGGTGTGGAATCTGTAATATACGGTAATTTATGGTGAGTATTTATAACCTAGGTCTATGTAAGGTGCCCATTTTGTCAACGAACTCCTTCAGTGAAAAAATATGGTGTAGGGAGAACACGACATCAACGTTATTGCTGCTAAAATTGATGCTGAAGCTTCCAAGCGGATTATGAATATCGAACCGGCCAACTCCCGGTACTAAAGATAAAATTATTTATCTTACGAAGAATAATGCCAGTATTTGTGATACTGATAGAGCCCTTCATATCAGCATCAATTTGCTTGTTCGTCTGTTAAAATACTCTTGCCGAGGCGGATAACATCTTTGCCGCTTGATAATTTGCACCTTCATAGAGCGTTTATTGAAGTGATCTCCATATTGAATGCATGACCTCATTTTGTTGCGTAGAACAATCACTGATGTTGTATAGCTTAACGGTGTAGTAGACTGGCACCTTAGATCTCCAGATAGTTGGAGTCACTTAAATTAGTGATAATCTTAATACTAGTTTTTAGACTAGTTCTTGGAGATAACATGATCGATATATTAGGTCCTGAAGGCAGAAAACGACGTTCCCCACAAGAAAAAATCGCATTTTTCAGCAAAGCTTTGAGTCGGGTATGAGTGTTTCCATGGTTGCTCGCCAACATGGTGTTGCTGCAAGCCAGCTTTTCCTTTGGCGTAAGCAGTATCAAGAAGTAAGCCTGACTGAGGTGACACACAGTGACCGCAGGTGAACAAGTTGTTTCTGCCTCTGAGCTAGCCTCCGCAATAAAGCAAATTAAAGAGCTACAGCGTTTACTCGGCCAAAAAACAATGGAAAATGAACTTCTTAAAGAAGCTGTCGAGTATGACCGCAAAAAAAGCGGACTGCGCTCGCGCCCTTATTACCCAAGGATGGAAAATAAGTTTAGTGAGCCGAACGCTACGAGTGTCACGAGCGCAGTTATACGTTCTAGTAAAACGAAAAAGCGATTGTAAAGATGGACGAGGACGGTACCCTCAAGGTGATAATGATGCCCTTGCACGTATACACAATGTGATTGATAAGCTGCCAACGTATGGCTATCGCCGTGTCTGGGCAATACTTCGTCGGCAATCTGAAAATGAAGGTATCGCGATTATAAATGCCAAACGCGTTTACCGAATTATGAAGCAATCCGCATTATTATTGGAACGTAAACCTGAAATCCCAGTCTCAACGCGAGCTCATACAGGAAAAG
>NZ_JBIXLP010000076.1:0-34029 GCF_053543535.1 Providencia sp. AGC89 | reverse complement strand
CTTAGTGTTTTAGTGATAGCAATACCCACCAAATGCGGGAATAGCTCAGTTGGTAGAGCACGACCTTGCCAAGGTCGGGGTCGCGAGTTCGAGTCTCGTTTCCCGCTCCAATATTTTCTTATCGTATTATTTTCTCTTATTACTCTTTCGTATTATTTACTCACACTTAAATCTAAGTGAAATCACGTATCGTTATAAATTCTGACGATCGACTGCTTTTTGGTACATATAATTTCTACAAGCTAGGATCGACGCGGCTTAAACGATCTTTTCCAGATCTTATTCCGATTTTTACTTGCATTCATCATCCGGTCGCCATAGAATAGCCACCCCTTGCTAATAGGGTGTTCTATTTGGTGTTTTATTTAAAAGTGGTTAGGTTAGCCTATTAGACAAAAAATTATTTTTTACCGGGTTTTACTCTTTTTTCATGGTAACTTGGTCTTTTAGTCACTTTATATCGATTAATCAACGTAAAATCAGTTTTTTTCTCTTATTACCTCATTGAAAAGTTATCCACAGCCTCGCCAATCTTAATGGACGATTATTGTCGTTTGAAATAACTTATTGCACAGAGTTATCCACAGAATGATAGGTTGTTTTTGTTTACATTATCAAGATATGACTTGTTAATTACTCTTTTGTAACCCATTGATTTTTAGTGGTGGGATATATTTTTCTAAAATGTGTTGAGCACGACTTGCAAATTCTTTACCTATTGGTAGCTAAGCCTTTTTTTATTTTATTCACATCTGTTTGACAATTCTTTTTTTTGAATATATAGCCGCGCTTTTTTTAGGCGTCTCTAGGCAAACCTTTAGTAATGGCGCGTACAAGACGCTTTTGTTGTGAAGTTTGAATTGTTACTTGATTTTCGTTGCGTCGATTGAGCTGCTGTTGGATTGCCCAGTGGAAGTGTTCATCCAGCATCCCGTTGATCCCTAAACGGTTTTGTAAGGCAAGTACAATGTTATCTTGGTAGGGGGCATTACCTAATGCTACGCTAATATTGCGTAACCATTTGATATAACCAATTCTGCGGATCGCCGATCCTTCTGTCAACGTTAAAAATTTATCTTCTGTCCATGAAAAAAGCTCAAGAAGTTCAGGGGTGTGCAACGCTCGTCTCGGGCTGAAATCTTCTTCATCGGTAAGCTGTGAAAAACGGTTCCATGGGCAAATCAATTGGCAGTCATCACAACCATAGATGCGATTTCCCATTAATGGCCTAAATTCTTCAGGAATAGCGCTATCTAACTCGATAGTAAGGTAAGAAATGCAACGCCTTGCATCTACGGTATAAGGTTCGACAATCGCGCCAGTGGGGCAGGTCGTCATACAAGCCACACAGCGCCCGCAACCCTCTTCGATAGGTTGATCAATAGGCACTGGTAAGTTAATCAATAACTCGCCTAGAAAAAACCAAGACCCTGCCTCACGATTTAATACGAGAGAATGTTTCCCTGTCCAGCCTAAGCCTGCTTTAACGGCAAGGGGACGCTCTAAGATAGGTGCTGAATCGACAAAAGGCCTAAAGTTAAGGTCGTCAACATGGATACCATTTGCTAGCATCATCCCATCAAATTCGCGACAATAGGCTAAAATACGGTCAGAAAGTACTTTTAAACGTTTTTTCAATAGCTTATGATAGTCACGGCCAAGAGCATAACGGCTAATATAGCCTAGCTCTGGGTTATTCAGTGTACTGGCAAATGCGGCTTTGGCTGGAAGGTAGTTCATGCGTACACTGATGACGCGTAATGTGCCGGGGTGTAATTCATGAGGTCTAGCACGCATCATACCGTGGCGGTTCATCCATTCCATTTCTCCATGGTATTGTTTGTCTAACCATGCTTGCAGCTTGGGTTCTTCTTCAGATAGATCTGTATCGCAGATCCCCACCTGTTGGAAGCCCGCTTCAATGCCCCATTGTTTGATATTCTGGGCCAGAAGATTGAGATCGAGGTATGTCGCCATAGATCCTATTATGGTAAAGGTTAAAACGGCAGGCACTCTATCATGTCCTGTGTTTTTCATCAAAATACAGGAAAAAAATGCCTCAATAATTTAGAACTATTATAGGATATTTCTGATCTCATCATTCAAGTCATGTTAATTAAGAAAAATGGCCCGGCTTGGGTTAAGATAAGCAGTAATAATGATATTAATTGTTATATCTGTTATCCATTATTGCGCGATGAACAATAATGCAAAAGATCTTAGGCCTAAACAGGCTAGATAGTTCACTAATGACGTAATCAAAGAACAATATGAAAGAACGTACAATACAACTTGCCAACGAAGAGCAAACTGTTGCGCTAGGTTGCACTATCGCTAAAGCTTGCCAGCAAAATACCGTGATCCACTTGTTTGGAGATCTTGGGGCAGGGAAAACAACCTTCAGCCGTGGTTTCTTGCAGGCTCTTGGTCATCAAGGTCATGTAAAAAGCCCAACTTATACATTGGTTGAGCCATATGAATTAGCGGGTCGTCAGGTTTTTCACTTTGACCTTTATCGCTTAGCCGATCCCGAAGAACTTGAATTCATGGGGATCCGTGATTATTTTTCTGAAAATTCGATCTGTTTGGTTGAATGGCCGCAGCAAGGTAAAGGTTTTTTGCCTGAAGCGGATCTTGAGCTCCATCTAACCTATCAAGGTGAAGGGCGTCAGGCTCACTTTATTGCTTTGTCTGCAAATGGGGAGTCGTTGTTAGAAGCATTATCCCTACTTTAAGGAAGCTATTGCTCATGTTGAATGCATCAATACATAAAATAACAAAAAAGGGTTTTTTTACTGTTTTCTTCCTGTTTATGTTATCGATAGTGTGGTTGTTTGTTGCGAAAGCACAGGCAGCGACGTTGTCTAATATTCAAGTCAGTAATAGCCCATCACAGGCAGAAGTGACCCTAAGCTTTACCGATGGTAAGCCTGATTACTCGTATTTTCCATTGCATTCACCTGAGCGCCTTGTTATTGATCTAAAACAACGGGGTGAGATCATTGGGCTCCCCCTTAAAGTCCCCGCGGGTGATTTAGTTAAATTGGTGCGCTCGAGCCAACCGTCAGATAATCAACATAAAAGGGTCGTCTTGGAGTTGTCTCGGGCTGCAAAAACTAAAGTGCAACTTAAGCAAGTTTCTGGCCAATACCAATTAATATTTACCATTTATACCGGTAATTCAGCAAATTCGGCATCACTAAATCGGACGAGTAGTGCAGCGGCTCCAGTGGCAAATAGTGCGTCGGATAAACCATTAAAAATGAATAAGCCAGCCCCTGTTGCAACACCTGTTCCCGTAAATAATAAGCAACTGCCAAAAGGCTCTAAACAAGTTGTAATTGCGATTGATGCAGGGCACGGAGGAAAGGACCCCGGGGCAATTGGTAAAAATGGTTACAGAGAGAAAGATGTTACGCTCAGTGTTGCACGCAAGTTATATCAGCGCCTTGAGGCGGACCCAATGTTCAAGCCCGCAATGACGCGTGATGGCGACTACTTTATTTCAGTCAGCGGTCGCTCTGAGGTTGCACGTAAAAAAAGCGCTAACATGTTAGTGTCTATACATGCCGATTCTGCGCCGAATAGCCGTGCTCGTGGGGCTTCTGTATGGGTATTATCTAACCGGCGTGCAAACAGTGAATTAGGTAGCTGGTTAGAGCAACGTGAGAAACAATCGGAACTATTAGGTGGGGCAGGTGATGCGCTTAGTGGTGCTGATCCTTACTTAAGCCAAGCGGTTTTAGACCTGCAATTTGGTCATTCCCAACGAGTTGGTTATGATGTTGCGGTTAAAGTTATCGAACAACTACGGAAAGTTGGCAATATTCATAAAAAAACACCAGAACATGCAAGCCTTGGTGTACTTCGCTCTCCTGACATTCCATCAATTTTAGTTGAGACAGGGTTTATCAGTAATACAGCTGAAGAGCAATTGTTGAAATCCAATGAATATCAAGACAAAGTTGCTGAAGCTATTCATTTAGGGTTACGCCAATATTTCCTTGCGAATCCAATACAAGCGGCACCACGCTAAGGGGTTTTGGGTCATGGCAATACACATTCTCTCTCCTCAACTCGCAAACCAAATTGCCGCAGGTGAAGTGGTTGAAAGGCCTGCCTCAGTAGTGAAAGAGCTTGTTGAGAATAGCCTTGATGCTGGGGCTACACGGGTTGATATCGATATTGAACGTGGGGGAGAGAAACTGATCCGCATCCGTGATAATGGCTGTGGGATTAGCAAAGATGAGCTGATCCTCGCTTTAGCACGTCATGCAACCAGTAAAATCGCAACGTTAGATGACCTTGAAGCGATTATGAGTATGGGGTTCAGAGGGGAGGCTCTTGCCAGTATTAGCTCGGTTTCACGTTTGACCTTAACATCAAAACCAGCAGATCAAACAGAAGCATGGCAGTCTTACGCTGAAGGTCGGGATATGGAAGTGTTAGTTAAGCCCGCGGCCCACCCAAATGGCACAACCGTTGAGGTGTTAGATTTATTCTATAACACGCCAGCACGGCGCAAATTTATGCGTACAGAAAAAACGGAATTTGGCCATATCGATGAAGTTGTTCGTCGTATTGCGTTATCTCGCCCTGATGTTGCTATTAACCTGACGCACAATGGCAAATTGGTGAAGCAATATCGTGCTGCCCATGATGAAACTCAACAAGAAAGGCGGCTTGGTACCATCTGTGGTACCGCTTTTATGCAAGGCGCATTGAGCTTATCTTGGGAACATAGTGACCTTGCTATTAAAGGCTGGGTGGTTTCACCATCGAATATGCCAGTTAGTGAAGCACAATATTGTTATGTGAACGGTAGAATGATGCGTGACCGGCTGATTAATCATGCAATACGTCAAGCTTATGAAGGGCATTTAGAAGAAAACCAGCAGCCTGCCTATGTCCTTTATTTGACCATTGACCCGAAACAGGTTGATGTTAATGTGCATCCGGCAAAACATGAAGTGCGTTTCCATCAGGCTCGCTTAGTCCATGATTTTATTTATCAGGCTGTTCGTACTGTACTACTAGAAGCAGCATCAATTGGTGAATTGCCTGGTATTGAACCTGCAAATGCAGAATTTGAAAACCGTACCTCAGCAGGGGATAATTATTTTTCTTCTGTATCTTCTTCAACGAAGCTTGCTGAAACTGAACATGACGCTCGGGAGCCACTGAAACCGTCGTACGAGTCGTACGAAAAGGAGAGCAGGGAAAAGCAAGTTGCAGAGCCTTTGCTATCACAGCCAAAAGCGACATATTCAGGGGCCATAAAGACAGAATCAAAAAACCTCGCACCGGCCTACGACAAAAAAGCAGGTAGCCTTTACCAGAGCTTAATGTCGATCCCTGTTGCCCCTGAAGATAAAAAAACGCTATTTCCAGAAAGGCAAACTATAGATAACCCGCAAGTTACGTCACAATCTGTAGCAAAAAATGCGGATGACTACTTTTTTGGCAAAGTATTGACAATTTACGCAAAAAACTTTGCATTAATTGAGTCTTCATTAGGGTTAATCCTGCTATCCTTAACGGAAGCTAATTATTTATTGAAACTTGCGCAATTGTCACCTGCGGAAGGTGGTTTAAAGCCTCAACCATTGTTAATCCCTCTAAAATTGTCACTTAAAAGTGATGAAATAGAGGTTTTACAGCGGTACAAGGAACAATTGACAATATTTGGTATCGAAGCCACGATATTTCATGGAAAAGTAACAATTCATACGGTATCGTTACCACTAAGAACACAAAATTTATCACAGCTTTTTTCTGACTTGCTCGGTTTTTTATCGACAAAAGAAAGCGTAACCGATGAAGATATCGCACAATGGCTCGCTAAAGCGATTTCACAGGTGAAACCAGATGAAAGCTGGAGTTTAGCTCAGGCTGTCCAGTTGCTGGCTGATGTTGAGCGGGTTTGTCCGCAGTGGGTGAGAAATCCTCCATCAACATTATTACAATTAATTAATTTACAATCCGTGGTAGCTACACTAACAAATGAGTGATTTAGTAACTCAGAAAAAACCTGATGCAATATTCTTAATGGGTCCAACGGCCTCAGGTAAAACCGCTTTAGCGATAGAACTTCGCAAGCATCTGCCTGTGGAAATAATTAGTGTCGATTCGGCATTAATTTACCGTGGAATGGATATTGGTACAGCAAAACCAACGGCAGAAGAACTCAGCCAAGCTCCCCACCGTTTGATTGATATTCTCGATCCAGCTCTCCCGTATAGTGCTGCCGACTTTCGCCGTGACGCATTAAATGTAATGGGGGAAATTACAGCACAAGGTAAAATCCCATTATTAGTAGGCGGTACGATGCTGTATTTCAAAGCATTGTTGGAAGGGCTTTCACCATTACCTTCTGCAGATCCTGCTGTCCGCTCAGAAATCGAACAAATTGCACAAAAACAAGGGTGGGATGAAATTCACCGTCGTTTGGCTGAGGTGGACCCGGTTGCGGCAGCAAGGATCCACCCTAATGATCCACAAAGATTATCCCGTGCTTTAGAGGTATATCTCATTTCGGGACAAACTTTGACTGAAATGACACAAACAGCCGGTGAAGAATTGCCTTATAATGTGTTTCAGTTTGCTATTGCGCCACAAGATCGTAAAATTTTACATGAGCGTATAGAACAACGTTTTCATCAGATGATAAACGCGGGCTTTGAAGATGAAGTGCGAGCGCTTTATCAACGAGGTGACTTACATGTCGATCTCCCTTCAATTCGTTGTGTGGGGTACCGGCAAATGTGGTCATACTTAGATGGCGAAATTAGCCATGATGAAATGATTTATCGGGGGGTCTGTGCAACTCGCCAATTGGCAAAACGCCAGATTACCTGGTTAAGAGGCTGGGAAAATATTCACTGGTTAGATAGTGAACAACCTCAGCAAGCGCTTGACACAGTTATGCAGGTTGTATGTGCATAGGACTGATGTTTGTGTACAATTAGAACGTTAAGCGCAATTTTTGAGTAGTTAATTTTGGAATCTTAAAGATTCTCTTTTAAAAACAACAAAATAAGGAAAACATAGAATGGCTAAGGGGCAATCTTTGCAAGATCCGTTCCTGAACGCATTACGTCGTGAAAGGGTTCCGGTCTCTATTTATCTCGTTAATGGCATCAAATTGCAGGGGCAAATTGAATCTTTTGACCAATTTGTCATTTTATTAAAAAACACAGTTAGTCAGATGGTTTATAAACACGCTATCTCTACTGTTGTCCCTGCTCGCCCTGTCTCCCACCATAGCGGTACTGGTGGCAGCACTGGTACTGGTAATGGTAATTACCATTCAGGTGCTCCGGCAGCGCAAGATGGCGAAGTAACTGAGTAAGTTTGTACGCTAAAAGACAAGGAAAGCATGGGTAGGGAGACTATACCTATGTTTTTCCTTTGCAATTATTGTTTAGCCTAAGAGGTTACACCTTGTTTGATAGGTATGAAGGCGGTGAACTAGCGGTATTAGTCCATGTCTTTTTTTCTCAAGAAAAAGACGTTGATAATCTGGCAGAATTCGAGTCACTTGTGACATCTGCTGGGGTAAAGCCAGTACAAATAGTTACGGGCAGTCGTAAAGCTCCTCATCCAAAGTTTTTTGTTGGTGAAGGAAAAGCAGAAGAAATAGCCCAAGCCGTTGAGGAAAGTGGTGCAGATGTGGTGTTGTTTAATCATACTCTAAGCCCTGCTCAAGAACGTAATCTCGAAAGGATTTGCCAATGTAAGGTGGTTGACCGTACAGGGGTAATTTTAGATATTTTTGCTCAACGCGCACGCACGCACGAAGGTAAACTTCAAGTTGAATTGGCTCAATTACGGCATTTATCGACTCGTTTAGTGAGAGGATGGACGCATCTTGAGCGACAAAAAGGCGGGATTGGCTTACGTGGTCCCGGTGAAACTCAACTTGAGACAGACCGGCGGTTATTACGGGACAAAATCAAACAAATTTTATCTCGTCTTAGCCGGGTGGAAAAACAGCGTGAACAAGGGCGTCAAGCGAGAAGCAAGGCGGATATTCCAACTATATCCCTTGTGGGTTATACCAACGCAGGTAAATCCAGCCTGTTTAACCGTATGACGGCCGCGGATGTTTATGCTGCTGATCAGCTATTTGCAACACTTGACCCAACGCTTCGCCGTATTGATGTAGAAGATGTTGGCGCCGTGGTTCTTGCAGATACTGTGGGTTTTATCCGTCATTTACCACATGATTTGGTTGCGGCATTTAAAGCAACCCTGCAAGAAACACGTGAAGCAACGTTATTGCTGCACGTTATCGATGCAGCAGATAATCGTTTGGATGAAAATATCCATGCGGTTGAAAGCGTGTTGGAAGAAATAGAAGCGGATGAAATACCCGTACTTTTAGTGATGAACAAAGTGGATATGCTGGAAGATTTTATCCCGCGTATCGACAGAGATGAGGATAACAAACCTGTTCGTGTCTGGGTCTCAGCACAAACGGGTGATGGTATCCCGTTGCTGTTACAAGCATTGACGGAACGTCTTTCAGGTGAGATCGCACATGTTGAATTGCGTTTACCACCTAATGAAGGTCGTTTGCGAAGCCGTTTTTATCAACTCCAATCTATCGAACGTGAGTGGTTGGAAGAGGACGGCTCAATCGGCCTTGAGGTGCGTATGCCAATGGTGGATTGGCGACGTCTATGCAAACAAGAGCAGCAATTACCTGACTACGTTATATAATTGTATAGTTAGGCAATGGAATTGATATTAAGAGCCCTATCGCTCTTAGCCCTGAAAATCAATCATAAAGAATGGAGCTAAAACATGGCGTGGAATCAGCCCGGTAATGACGGACAAGACCGCGATCCGTGGGGAAGCGGCAATAAAGGCGGCAACTCTGGCGGGAACAAAGGTGGTCGGAAACGTGGGGCTTATGATCTCGACGATCTCTTTCGTAAACTAGGCAGTAAGCTTGGTGGAAATAAAGGCAGCGGTGGCGGTGATGGTGATAACAAACAATCATCACCAATTAGTGGCCGTTTAGGTATGTTAGCTCTTGCTGCCATCGTTGTTGTATGGGCCGGCTCAGGTTTCTACACCATTAAAGAAAGTGACCGTGGTGTAGTTTTACGTTTTGGTGAATATAGTGGCATTGTTGGGCCTGGTTTGAACTGGAAACCTACGTTTATTGATAGGGTTATACCTGTTAACGTAGAAACTGTTCGTGAACAAGCTACAAATGGCATGATGTTAACATCAGATGAAAACGTGATCCGCGTTGAAATGAACGTTCAGTATCGTGTTACCGACCCAGCACAATATTTATTTAGTGTAACGAACCCAGACAACAGTTTACGTCAGGCGTTAGATAGCGCAGTGCGTGGTGTTATTGGTCAGTCTGCGATGGAGCAAGTACTGACTACGAATCGTGCTTTTATCCGTGATGTCACACAAAAAGAGCTCGAAGCAACAATCGCACCATACAAAATGGGTATCACATTACTCGATGTCAACTTCCAAGCCGCGCGTCCACCAGAGGATGTTAAAGCAGCCTTTGATGACGTAATTGCAGCAAGGGAAGAAGAACAAAAAACAATTCGTGAAGCTCATGCTTATCGAAATGAAGTTCTTCCATTGGCAAAAGGTAATGCTCAAAAGCTGATTGAAGAAGCAGAAGCTTATAAAGCGAGTGTGGTCTTCAAAGCAGAGGGTGAGGTGGCAAGCTTTGCCAAAATGTTACCTGAATATCGTGCTGCGCCAGAGATAACTCGTGAGCGTCTCTATATTGATACGATGGAACGAGTTCTGAGCAATACACGTAAAATCATCGCGAATGATAAGAGCAACAGCATGCTAGTTCTGCCGCTTGATCAAATTATGCGTAATGGTAATGCAGCACAAGCACCAAAAGTGGCTCCATCAGCAAGAATGACGACACCAAGTAATAATTCGTCATCTTCAGGCGCAACTTCTACGCAGCCAAATAACGCTGTCCGTGGTGATGCAGTTAGAGTAGGGAGACAATAATCATGCGTAAATCGCTAATTGTTATCGTTATTGCCATTTTGGCAGTTGCATACGCATCTATCTTTATTGTGCCTCAAACGGATCGCGGTATTGTTTTGCGTTTTGGTAAGGTTCTGCGTGACTCTGAAAACAAGCCGATCATTTATGAGCCGGGTCTACATTTTAAAGTGCCATTTATTGAAACGGTTAAAATGTTAGACGCACGTATTCAGACGCTGGAAATTCAAGCTGACCGTTATTTGACGAGTGAAAACAAAGATTTAATGGTGGATTCATACCTGAAATGGCGCGTTACTGATTTCAGCCGTTACTATGTAGCGACGGGTGGCGGTAACCCATATCAAGCAGAAACACTATTAAAACGTAAGTTTAGTGACCGTTTACGTTCTGAGTTTGGTCGTTTAAGCGTTAAAGATATCATTACAGACTCTCGTGGTCGTTTAACTATTGATGTCCGTGATGCACTGAATAAAGGTTCTGCTACAGACGAAGCAACGAAAGATGCGGATGCAGCGATTGCTGATGCAGCAAAACGTGTAGAAGAAGAAACTAACCTGAAGCCACTGGTTGTTAATGCAAATAGTATGGCTGCATTAGGTATTGAAGTCGTTGACGTACGTATTAAACGTATTGAACTGCCAAATGAAGTTTCTGAAGCTATCTATGCTCGTATGCGTGCAGAGCGTGAAGCGGTAGCTCGTCAGCATCGTTCACAAGGCCAGGAAGAAGCGACTAAAATTCGTGCAGTTGCAGATAAAACTGTAACTGAAACCCTAGCAGAAGCTGAACGTACTGCTCTGACTTATCGAGGTGAAGGCGATGCAATGGCAACGAAACTGTTTGCTGATGCATTCAACCAAGACCCAGAGTTCTATGCATTTATTCGTAGCTTGCGTGCTTATGAGCAAAGCTTCAAGAGTGGTGAAGACGTGATGGTAATGAGTCCTGATACCGATTTCTTCCGCTTTATGAAAGCACCTACTAAGCTTCGCGCGACAGATTAATAAATAAGCTAAGTTGCGTGCAACCTAGCAAAATAACTGTTAAGCTATTAAAGAAAAGCCCGCTTCGGTGGGCTTTTTTTCGCCTGTCGTTTTAAGTGTAGGATTTTTCAGGGAAAATTTAAGCTGCTCAACTGATGATATTCACTTTGAGTTTACGGCAGAAATAAAAATACCATTTTACTTGCTTTCCAGAAAAAAATTTTTGTAATGCCAAAATATCACTGGAACAGTTCATTTTTGATGGTAGAATTCATTTTTAAGCAACCGAGTGTATTTCAAAATGGGTAAGAACGTTGTCGTACTGGGCACCCAATGGGGTGACGAAGGGAAGGGCAAGATCGTTGACTTGCTGACAGAGCGTGCTAAATATGTAGTTCGCTATCAGGGCGGCCATAATGCTGGCCATACTCTTGTTGTAAACGGTGAAAAAACCGTTCTCCACTTAATTCCATCCGGTATTCTTCGTGAAAATGTCATCAGTATTATTGCTAATGGTGTAGTTCTAGCGCCAGATGCATTAATGAAAGAAATGAAAGAATTGGAAGACCGCGGTGTTCCTGTTCGAGAACGCTTACGTCTTTCTGAAGCCTGCCCACTGATCCTGCCTTATCATATTGCATTAGATAATGCGCGCGAAAAAGCACGCGGTTCTAAAGCGATCGGTACAACGGGTCGTGGTATTGGTCCTGCTTATGAAGATAAAGTTGCACGTCGCGGTTTACGTGTTGGTGATTTGTTTGATAAAGCAACGTTTGCAGAAAAATTAAAAGAAATCGTTGAATATCATAATTTCCAACTGGTTCATTACTATAAAGAACCTGCTGTTGATTACCAGAAAACGTTAGATGATATTATGGCTGTTGCTGACATCTTGACTGGCATGGTAATTGATGTTTCTGATCTGCTCTATAAAGCCAATCAGAAGAATGAATTAGTGATGTTTGAAGGTGCGCAAGGTACATTACTGGATATCGACCACGGTACTTACCCTTATGTGACGTCTTCAAATACAACGGCTGGTGGTGTTGCGACAGGTTCAGGCTTAGGTCCGCGCTATGTTAACTACGTACTGGGTATCATTAAAGCTTACTCTACACGTGTTGGTGCTGGTCCATTCCCAACTGAACTATTTGATGAAGTGGGTGACTTCCTGCGTGAGAAAGGCCAAGAATTTGGTGCGACTACAGGTCGTAAACGTCGTACAGGTTGGTTAGATATCGTTGCTATTAACCGTGCGGTACAGATCAACTCATTGTCAGGCTTCTGTATGACTAAACTGGACGTGTTAGACGGTTTAGAAGAAGTTAAACTTTGTGTCGGTTACCGTCGTCCAGATGGCCAAATACTTGAAACTACGCCTTTGGCGGCAGACGAGTGGGATGGTTTAGAGCCAGTTTATGAATCAATGCCGGGTTGGAAAGAAACAACTTTTGGTGTGAAACAAAGAGAATTACTGCCACAAGCTGCTTTGAATTACATTAAACGTGTTGAAGACTTAACCGGTATTCCAGTTGATATTATTTCAACCGGTCCAGATCGTTCAGAAACAATGATCTTACGTGACCCATTTGACGTTGAGTAATAACACTGACAGCGCCTAATACAGGCGCTGTTTTTTTACTGCCTTATCCACATTTCCTGCCTTGTGATGTATCTTCTTTGATAAAGCATTCCAAATTTCACATAATATCCGCATAATGATTGATAAAATTGAATCTTCTGTATGTATTTTGTGCAATTAAGTGCATATTTGATTTGGGTAATACGCTAAACTGTATTTAAGTCTATATAATTTACTTACGTGCTCTATTTTATGCAGAAAGTAACGTTTCTGGGAGTAAAATAGAAAATATGCATTTTAAGGTAAGTCACATTTTTTAGGCCAAAAGCTTTTTTAGACTAATCGCTTTGTGGCCAAATGCGTTAAAGCCAAAATTTTGAGGTGATTGTGCAACTAACGAGTTTTACAGACTATGGATTACGAGCTCTGATTTATCTGGCTTCTCTCGGTGAGGGGAAGATGACCAGTATTACAGAGGTCACCGAAGTTTATGGTGTATCTCGTAACCATATGGTGAAAATTATTAATCAACTCAGTCACCTAGGTTATATAAAAGCCACCCGAGGTAAAAATGGCGGGATTACACTTGGGCAACCAGCTGAATCTATTCGTATAGGGGATGTGGTTAGGGCATTAGAGCCCCTAACACTTGTTAATTGTAGTGGTGAATTTTGCCACATAACACCTGCGTGTCGTTTGAAAGGTGTATTACACCAAGCAATACAGCAGTTTTTACAAGAACTTGATCAATATACGCTGGCGGACATGGTAAAAGATAACAGCCCGCTCTATCAATTACTGCTTGATTAATATTCGCAGTAGTTATGAATTCTGATGACAACGGAGGTAACGATGTCACAAGATCCTTTTCAGGAAAGAGAAGCAGAAAAATACGAGTCACCAATTCCAAGCCGAGAATATATTCTTGACCTTATCTCTAAACGTACAGCTCCTGCCAAACGCGAAGAAATCGCACAATTATTGAACTTATCAACTGAAGATGAACTAGAAGCTTTACGTCGCCGGTTAAGGGCGATGGAGCGTGATGGTCAACTGGTCTTTACACGCCGCCAGTGCTATGCGTTGCCAGAACGCCTAGATTTATTAAAAGGAAAGGTAATAGGCCACCGTGATGGTTATGGCTTCTTACGCGTTGATGGTAAAAAAGAAGACTATTATTTGTCTCAAGATGAAATGAAACGCGCCTTGCATGGCGATATCATTTTGGCTCAACCTTATGGGCAAGATCGCAAAGGGCGCACGGAAGTCCGTGTTGTCCGCGTGTTAGAACCCCGTAATAACCAAATTGTTGGCCGTTATTTTATTGAGTCAGGCATGGGGTTTGTTGTACCTGATGATAGCCGCCTTAGCTTTGATATTTTGGTCCCTAAAGACAAAATTAATGGCGCTCGTATGGGGAATGTTGTAGTTGTTGAGTTAGTCACTCGTCCACAACGCCGTTCTCAAGCTGTCGGTAATATTATTGAAGTACTGGGTGAAACGATGGGAACCGGAATGGCGGTTGAAATCGCATTACGCACCCATGAAATTCCACATTCTTGGCCACCTCAAGTTGAAAAACAAGTTGCTGACCTCAGTGAACATGTCCCTGAGTCAGCCAAAAAAGGGCGCGTTGATTTACGCGACTTGCCTTTAGTGACAATTGATGGTGAAGATGCCCGCGACTTTGATGATGCCGTTTATTGTGCACCGAAGAAAGGCGGAGGTTGGCGCTTATGGGTCGCAATTGCGGATGTTAGTTACTATGTTCGTCCGCAGACAGCTCTAGACACCGAAGCGCGTAGCCGCGGTAATTCGGTATACTTCCCATCTCAAGTAGTCCCTATGCTGCCTGAGGTGCTATCAAATGGTCTGTGCTCATTAAACCCAGGTGTTGACCGCTTGTGTATGGTGTGCGAAATGACGGTGTCTGCATCAGGAAAACTGTCTTCATACAAATTTTATGAAGCTGTTATGAGCTCTCATGCAAGGTTAACTTATACAAAAGTATGGAAAATCTTAGAAGGTGATGAAGAGCTACGTGAACACTATAAAGCACTTGTGCCACATATTGAGCATTTGCATCAACTATATAAAGCATTAGATTCCGCACGTATTGAGCGTGGTGCGATTTCTTTTGAATCTGAAGAAGCGAAATTTATTTTTAATGCTGAACGCCGCATTGAAAGTATCGAGCCGGTTGAGCGTAATGATGCACACAAATTGATTGAAGAGTGCATGATTTTAGCTAATATTGCGGCAGCTCGGTTTGTTGAGAAAAACGAAGAGCCCGCGTTATATCGCGTGCATGATCGCCCTAAAGAAGAGAGCGTGATGAATTTACGCTCTGTTTTCAGTGAATTAGGTTTAACTTTACCCGGCGGAATGAAACCTGAGCCAAAAGACTATGCTCAGGTCATGAATGAAGTGGCAGAGCGCCCTGATCATGAATTGCTGCAAACTATGATCCTGCGTTCAATGAAACAAGCTATTTATGACCCAGAAAATCGCGGTCACTTTGGTTTAGGTTTAAAATCGTACGCCCACTTTACGTCGCCAATACGCCGATACCCGGATTTAACATTACACCGTGGTATCAAGTATTTGCTGGCTAAAGAGCACGGTCATTCGGATAAACGTTGGACTGAAACGGGTGGCTGGCATTCTGATATGGACAGTATGCTACAATTAGGTGAGCATTGTTCGATGACTGAGCGCCGTGCTGATGAAGCAACTCGTGACGTCGCAGACTGGCTGAAATGTGACTTTATGCAGGATCAAGTTGGTCAAGTTTTCACAGGGTTAATTACCAGTGTGACCGGTTTTGGTTTCTTTGTTCGTCTGAATGATTTATTTATTGATGGCTTAGTGCATATTTCTACCTTGGATAACGATTACTATCGTTACGATGCTATTGGTCAACGTTTAATTGGTGAGTCATCGGGTACGACCTATCGTCTTGGTGATGAAGTGGAAATCCGTGTTGAAGCCGTGCACATGGATGAGCGTACAATTGATTTTGCTTTGATTTCAACAACTCGCAAGGCTAAAAACCCTGGTAAAACGACTCGGGACAGAATGAAGAAAGATGTCAAAAATGCGACGCGTTCAACCCGTAAAAAAGGGGATGCAAGCAAAGAGAAAAACTTCGAGCCTGATTCTGCATTCCGTCGTTCTGAGAAAAAAGCCAAAAAAGGTGATGCTAAGCCAGATGTGAAAGGTAAAGGAAAGAGTAAAAAACCTTCCGATAAAACCAAGAAAATTACGGCTAAATTAAAAGCAAAACGTGTTGCAAAGAAAATACCAAAACAAGATGGATAGGTCTTTCTTAGCTGTAATACTTTGTTAATTAACGAAAGTGGCGTAAACGCGCCACTTTTACATTTTTATCAATACATAAGAAACTTATGAGCGAAATGATTTATGGCATTCACTCTGTGAAAGCCTTACTTGAGCGTTCACCGCAACGCATTAAAGAAGTGTATATTCTGAAAGGCCGCGAAGACCGTCGATTAATGCCACTCGTGCGTGAAATCGAAGCCTTAGGTGTTGTCGTTCAAGTTGCCAATCGTCAGTGGATGGATGGGAAAACTGAAGGGGCGGTTCACCAAGGTATTATTGCGAAAGTGTTGCCGGGTAAGCAGTATCAAGAAGGTGACTTGCCCGACTTACTCGACAATACTGAGTCGCCATTCTTATTGGTACTCGATGGCGTGACAGACCCTCATAACTTAGGCGCTTGTTTGCGTAGTGCGGATGCGGCTGGTGTTCATGCAGTTATTGTTCCGAAAGATAAGTCAGCTCAATTGAATGCAATAGCCAAAAAAGTTGCTTGTGGAGCGGCTGAAAATGTACCGCTTATCCGAGTTACAAATTTGGCAAGAACCTTGCGCTTGTTACAAGAGTACAATGTTTGGATTGTGGGGACAGCGGGAGAAGCTGACCATAACTTGTATCAAAGCAAGCTAACGGGGGCTATCGCTCTAGTGATGGGAGCAGAGGGCGAAGGTATGCGCCGTTTAACTCGGGAACATTGTGATGAGCTAATCAGTATCCCGATGGCAGGTTCAGTTTCGTCACTGAATGTCTCCGTTGCAACAGGGGTTTGCTTGTTTGAAGCCGTTCGCCAACGTCTGGCGGGTGTTAGCAAATAAATATTATGGTAATAACTGCATCCATCACTTGAGTTTTATCTCAGGGATGGGTATAGTTACGCGTCAATTTTTTAGCCGCACTCAATAAGTTCCTTGCCTCCGCGGGCCGCGGTTAACCCAGACAGGAGGCTAATAATCCGTAAGGAGCAACTACTAATGCGTCATTACGAAATCGTTTTTATGGTCCATCCTGACCAAAGCGAACAGGTTCCGGGCATGATCGAGCGTTACAGTGCTGTTATCACTAACGCACAAGGTCAGATCCACCGTCTGGAAGACTGGGGCCGTCGTCAACTGGCTTACCCAATCAACAAACTGCACAAAGCTCACTATGTTCTTCTGAACGTAGAAGCTCCACAGGAAGCGATTGATGAGCTGGAAACTAACTTCCGCTTCAACGATGCCGTTATCCGCAGCATGGTTATGCGCTTAAAACACGCAGTAACAGAAGCTTCTCCAATGGTTAAAGCTAAAGACGAACGTCGTGGCCGTGACCTATCTGATGAATATCAGGAAGAAGAAGCTGAAGAAGCTGGGGATTCTGAAGAGTAATTGCGCAGGTGACCACCAATCGTTTAGTGCTCACAGGCATAGTCTGTAAAGCATTGATTCGAAAAGTGAGTCCGTCAGGCATTCCTCACTGCCAGTTTGTTTTAGAACATCGTTCGAAGCAACAGGAAGCGGGGTTGTCAAGGCAAGCATGGTGCAGAATGCCCATTATCGCCAGCGGACAAACCTTACAAGCCCATACTCACAGTATAACGGTCGGCAGTTGGATTACAGTAAGCGGTTTCATTAGCACTCATCAAGGGCGCAATGGAATTAGCAAGATAGTCCTCCATGCCGAGCAGATTGATTTGATAGATTCTGGAGACTAGCCATATGGCACGTTATTTCCGTCGTCGCAAGTTCTGCCGTTTCACAGCGGAAGGCGTTCAAGAGATCGACTATAAAGATATCGCAACGCTGAAAAACTACATCACTGAAAGTGGTAAAATTGTACCAAGCCGTATTACCGGTACTCGTGCAAAATATCAGCGTCAGCTCGCTCGTGCTATCAAGCGCGCTCGCTACCTGTCTCTGTTACCATATACTGATCGTCATCAGTAATTGGTACAGTCCATTAACGACTTAAGAGGATAAGGTAATGCAAGTTATTCTGCTTGATAAAGTAGCTAACCTAGGTAGCCTAGGTGATCAGGTTAACGTTAAATCGGGCTATGCTCGTAACTTCTTAGTTCCACAGGGCAAAGCTGTTCCTGCAACTAAGAAAAACATCGAATTCTTCGAAGCTCGCCGCGCTGAACTGGAAGCTAAATTAGCTGACGTTCTAGCAGCAGCACAGGCTCGTGCAGCAGCAGTTACTGCGCTGGGTTCTGTAACTTTAGCTTCTAAAGCTGGTGACGAAGGTAAACTGTTCGGTTCAATCGGTACTCGTGATATCGCTGATGCAGTTACTGCAGCTGGCGTTGCAATCGCGAAAAGCGAAGTTCGCCTACCAAACGGCGTTCTGCGTACTACTGGTGACCACGAAGTTCACTTCCAGTTACACAGCGATGTTTTCGCAGAGCTGAACGTTATCATCGTTGCTGAGTAATCAAAAATGATGGTATGCACCGTTGATTTATCAGTGGTGCAATAAAAAACACCGGCATAGCCCGGTGTTTTTTGCTTTCTAGGGGATCTATTTCCCTATAACCTATATTCTAAGTAATTCATTGGAATTAGCTTTAATGTATTTAAACGCTAAACTTTATTGATTTGCTAAACATTGGTAGTCGAGTATTTCCCCCGCTGAACCTAAATTCAACTCCGTGATATCCAACCGATTTGCTAGCAACACCTTTGAGCCATCTTTCAGCTGTACCATTGCTAAACCATAATTTCCCATCTCGTCGTGATGTTTCACAACATAATCATACAGTTGATTGAATGGATTTTTTGCATCGTTAAATTCAGATTGAAGTTTTTTTGCTAAGTAATGATGGCCAACGAGCTCAGTTGGTAGAAAAGCCCAGTCTGTTGTTATCGTTGACGAAAATTGGTTTAGTTTCTGGTGGACTTCTTGTTTTAAACAGGCAAGGTGAATATGTAATTGGTCTTGTGAACGCCCATATTGCGAATTAACGGCAATAGCTAATAAATCATCAGGGATCTCTTTTTTTGATTGTTGTAATAAACTGGCCCGTTCTTGCCAAGCTAAAGCGAAATAGTTAGGCACATTTGCCGTTATTAATTGTTTTGCTTCAATCCCTTTAACCTTACTGGTAGGGATAACTAAGTTATGTAATGGCCCTTTTTTGTCTTTAAATAACACATACTGATTTTCCGTATCGACTTTTAGGCAAGGGGGAGTGATTGAGTGAGTTTGTTGTTGGGGAATGCATTGGCTATTAATGATATTCCAGAGTGCATTAGCATTGAGTTTAATCCAAGAAATATAACCAATAATGATGGCTAACAATAGGAAAAAAAGCCCCAAAAAAAGTTTAACCCATTTGTTTTTTAGCATAATAATTTGTTAATGTGTGTATTTTAGGTTGAAAGAACTTTAAGCATACAGCAAAAGCAGGTAGGTTAGAGGGAAATAGTGGTTGGATGTCGCTTATCGGGCAGCTTAATGACAGTGAATTAAGCTGCCCATCGTTATTTACTATGGAGTACGGTAATAGCCACCGTCACTTAACCTAGCAAAGCTATAAGTTTTCCCATCAGATGCGGTAATTTCCAATAGTTGGACTTCGCCTTTTGCATTTGCTTTCAAACGAATTTTTTGCCCTTGGCGCAAATTACTTAATGGCTTTTCTGCGCCTTCAACGCGAGCCATGGTAAAGGCATCATTGGCTTGCAGGTTATTATCACGAAATAGTTGGGCGAGTGTTTTGCCTTTTTGTACGCGATAATTCTGCCATTTATTGGCTGATGGGCTCACCGTATTAGGTTCTTCACTTGGCGGTTGCGTGGTTGCCGTTGGTGGATCAACCGGTGCAGGGTCAATGGGTTCAGGCACTATTTCGGGCTCTGAGGGTAACGATTGTGGTGCGCTTTCTCCTTGGGTTTCAGGTTCTTGGGTTGGAGAGGGGATGACTGGGTCAGGTGTAATATCAGGTGTGGTTGGCGGTGGGACCACAATAGGTTGATTCTGTGCAGTTGTGTTTAACGGTTTATCTTCCGCGGGCCAAAGTAGGGCTACCACGACAATGAGAACTAAAGTAGCAATACCATAGCGGTGAAATTTTGAAAGTTTAAACATCACTCCTCCTTGATGAGGCAATGAGTAAATTTGCTCATATTTCCACGATATTAACACCATTTTATTGTATTTTAAGGGCCTGACTCGATTTTTCAGAGAACACTGAGTTAATTTATCGCTAATCAGCTGCTTTTATTATTTAGATCGATTGTTTGGGTTTACCCATAAGTGTCAGGCTGCTATCCTTGCTTTTTTCTCAAAACCATATGGGTGTTTTCATGGCAAACCAAAATTTCGATTCAGTAGAAGCACAAGCGAGTTATGGCATTGGTCTACAAGTTGGGCAGCAATTATTAGAGTCAGGCTTAGAAGGTTTAGTGCCAAATGCGATTTTGGCAGGGCTTGTTGATGCTTTAGAAGGCAATATGCCATCAGTGCCTGTTGAAACACTACATAAAGCACTGCGTGAAGTTCATGAACGCGCCGATGCTGTTCGTGTTGCACGTCAGGCTGCATTAGCAGAAGAAGGCCAACAGTTCCTTGATGAGAACCAAAAACGTGAGGGTGTTTCAACCACTGAATCTGGTTTGCAATTCTCAGTAATTAACCAAGGTGATGGTGCTATTCCTTCACGCACAGACCGTGTTCGTGTTCACTATACGGGTCGTTTAATTGATGGCTCAGTATTTGATAGTTCAGTTCAACGTGGTCAGCCAGCAGAATTCCCAGTGAGTGGCGTGATCCCTGGGTGGATTGAGGCATTAACACTGATGCCTGTAGGGTCTAAATGGGAGTTGTATATCCCTCATCAATTAGCATATGGTGAGCGCGGTGCGGGTGCTTCTATCCCTCCATTTAGCACATTAGTGTTTGAAGTAGAATTATTGGAAATCTTATAATTTAAGTAAATTTGCTTAAGTTTTAGATAAATGCCTCATTGTTGGTTCAACGGTGAGGCTTTTTTTATAGCGTAAACTTTTCACGCTTGCTAATCTTGCTGTAAAGGGTGATTGAGAGGTGATTAAAATGCTACAACAAATTTGTGAACTAGCTCAAGAAGCAGGCTATGCCATTATGGAAACCTACAATGCACAAGAGCCTTTGCAGGTTGAACATAAAAGTGATAATTCCCCTGTAACAGAAGCGGATATTGCAGCTCATAAAGTCATTGCAGCAGGGCTCACTCGTATTGCTCCAGATATTCCACAACTTTCGGAAGAAGACCTTGTTGACTGGTCAGTTCGTCAACATTGGCAACGCTATTGGTTAATAGACCCACTTGATGGCACAAAAGAATTTATCAATCGCAATGGGGACTTTACCGTTAATATTGCATTGATTGAAAATGGAGTGCCTGTGATGGGGGTTGTGTATGCCCCCGCGAAAGGGCTGTTATATTACGCAGAGGGGAGCCAAGCATGGAAAGAAGAAGGTGGTCATAAACAGCGTATTCATGTTCAGGATATGAAACCCCCTGTCATTGTGATCAGCCGTTCCCATCAAGATAGCGAACTGATGGATTATTTAACCCAAATGGGCGAACACACTACGGTGGAAATTGGTTCCTCATTAAAGTTTTGTTTAGTTGCAGAAGGCAAGGCGCAGCTTTATCCACGCTTTGGGCCAACCAATATTTGGGATACTGCGGCAGGTCATGCTGTGGCTATTGGTGCGGGTGCGAAAGTGGTTGATTGGCATGGGAAAGTACTGGATTACACGCCAAGGGAATCATTTTTAAACCCAGGTTTTCGTGTTATTTTATTCTAGATAATTAAAACCAATAGTTGGCGCTTAAACATTCAAGTGCCAACTATTCGGAGTGCTAGTTGTCTAATTGCAGTACTTTAGCCGTTGCTGCCCGGATATCTAAACAGGCTTTTGCATCTTGTTTTAAATCAACCCCATAAGTTGGAATAATTTGTTTTAAGCGTGTTTCCCATCCCTCTGCTTTAAGTTGCTCATCGAAACAGGTTTTTAGTACGTTTATCGCAATAAAAGCAGCCGTTGACGCCCCCGGAGAAGCCCCCATTAATACAGAGAAGGATTTATCTGCACTGGTAATTAGTTCAGTACCGAATTCTAAAACCCCTTTCTTATCGTGATCTGGTTTTATAATTTGCACTCGTTGCCCTGCAACGACTTCTTTCCAATCTTCATGTTGAGCATCAGGGTAGAATTTTTGCAACATGGCAAACTGGTGAGCAGAAGTTTGTAGCACTTGCCCCACCAAATATTCAGCAAGTGACCAGTTATCTTTGGCGACCGCTAACATGGGTTCGATATTATTGAGATGAACCGATTCAAATAAATCGAGATAAGAACCATGTTTTAAAAACTTACTAGAAAAGCCTGCATAGGGCCCGAATAATAATGAACGTTTACCCCCAATTATACGGGTATCCAAATGAGGTACTGACATTGGTGGCGAGCCTTTATCCGCTTTCCCATAAACTTTAGCATGATGGCGCCCTGCAATTTGTTCGTTATCACAACGTAGCCAGATACCACTGACAGGGAAACCACCAAACCCTTTACCTTCGGGGATGCCTGATTTCTGTAATAATTCAATAGCACGCCCACCGGCTCCGACAAAAACAAATTTTGCCGAAGTAACTTGTTTTTCATGAGTAATTAAATTTTTTACTTCTACATTCCAGCGGCCATCTTTTGTTTGTTTAACATCAATGACTTCATGCTTATAGTGAAGAGAAAAACCGGTTTGTTCGTTAAGTTGTGCAATTAATAGGTGGGTGAGAGCGCCGTAATCGACATCGGCTCCTGTCGCGACACGAGTGACCGCAATTTTTTCATCGCCTTCACGCCCTTCCATTAATAATGGAGCCCAGTCATCGATCTGCTTGGGGTCATCACTGTACTCCATATTATGGTAGCAATGGTGAGCGGACATCTGGCGAAAGCGTTGCTGTAAAAATTTCACATTGTCTTCACCCCAAACGAAACTCATATGTGGGCAAGGGTGAATAAAATCGCGAGGGTTTTTTATTTTGCCTTTTGTGACAAGGTATGACCATAGTTGGCGCGATAAATCGAATTCGGTGTTAACCTCAAGTGCTTTACTTATATCTACAGTGCCATCAGGGTTAGGTGGCGTATAGTTCATTTCGCAGTTTGCCGCATGGCCGGTTCCTGCGTTATTCCAAGGATGAGAGCTTTCCTGAGCACAATCGTTTAATCTTTCAAAAATAGAAATTGTTAACGAAGGCTCTAACTCTTTGAGAAATGTAGCGAGGGTTGCGCTCATAATACCAGCGCCGATGAGGGCTATATCGACATTCTCTACAATAGGTTTATCCATTATGACCTCTAATTTTTAGTCGGGGTGAAGCAAAGCTGAGTATCTTCTTGATAGACAACATAAGCACGACGCCATGGTTCATCACCAATAAGCCGCCACTTATGACCCGTCCCAGTATTATCTTGCGCTAACAGAATATCACCTGGATTAATGACAAACTTAGAGCCATCTTTAGTTTCAAACTCTAAAGTACCGGTAAGAGTGATGACATAACGAGGAACGGGGTCCTTATGCCAATCGAAAGATCCGCCTGAAACGGTTTCACGAAAAGAAAGTTCACTAACAGCTATAGGAAGAGTTTGGTTATCACCATCTGCATTAGGAACACGACCAAGCTCTAGAGTTCCTTCTTCAAATAGAGAATTTCCATCTTCTCCCGTCCACATACGAACACAGCGTATCATTTTGTTTAGCTCCTTAATGACGTACAGAAATGTATCACAACTATTCGATATTCATTAGATATAACAAGCAAAGCTCTTAAAAAGATAATATTTAATTTTGATATAGTTTTAAATTTAAAGTGTTTTAGGCTTCAGGTCAAAAATATTATCTGATTATCTAAATATAGCTTAATAACAACAGTGAAACTTAGTTTTTTACCATTAATATTAAATAAATTTAATTTTTAAATCTTAATTTGATTGTCTTTTTAGGATGGTGTTAAATCTATCTTGGATAGATTTTCTATGCTTAGAAAATATTTTTAAGTATATTTACTTTAGGTTTTTCTATGGTTGGGTTGTAGTTTGATTATACAAAATATAATATTTTTGATGTTTTATATAAGAATTTTTATATCCATAATGTATTGTAAAAACCAAATGTTAACTGATTTTTAAAAGTTAGATAATGGATAAAATATCATATAAACCCTCATTTCGAAGTAATGAAACTAGTATTTTTGATAAGATAACTAATGCAATTTCATCTTTTCCTTTAATAATTAAAAATATAACTAATACTACACATTTTCCTAACAGAATAAACTTAAATGGGAGAATAGTAAAAAAAGCCGAGAAGGTTGATGCTAATAAGGCATTAAAAGAAATTTTAGATATTGGGAAACATATCCATCGCGAAGCTATTGAGGTAACTCAATCTCCAATTCAAACTCAGCCTAATATTAATCATAAATTATCGTTGAAAGGTAACAAGGGGTTAATAGTTGGTAGCTTATTATTATTGGATCTGCAAAAAAATAATGCCATTCATCGTAGTGGTCATGAGGAGAATACAACAAATTTGATGGGGATGGAAAGGGGTGAAAGAAATTATAATGATACTATTCATTTTCATAGGAAAAGACGAAGTGTTTTCGAATCACTTAACCTAAAATTTGATATGAAAACAAATGCATACCTAGATCACTTAAGGGAAACAGAAACTGGTTTTATAGGTAAAAAAAGTTATATTGGCTCATTGGTTTTTAAGTTAGAGGCTAAAGGCTGGCCATTAGATTTTAACTTATTAAAAAATAGATTTGAAAAGGACAAGTCACGTAGAATAAAAATAATAAATAAGTCTAAAAATATGTTAAAAGAAGCAGAGGCTAAAGCTTTTAGCCATAGGTTTAAAGCATTATTTGGACAGCCAATAAACTATTTAGGTCGAGAAAATAGTAGGTTAGTAAACAATGAAGGTAAAATAAAAAAATTAAAGCAGCATATCGCTAGGGAGGAAGCAAGGTTAACCAAAGAAACTGAAAATTTGTCTGTGCTTAATTTATTACTTCACCCTGATAACCCCAATTTTTCTACAGCTTGGATGGGGTTCTATAAAAAAATAGATTACTTGTATGCAGAAAAAAATAAAATTGATTTAGAATGTAAGGAATATAGCCAGCATTTGGAATCATTGCCTAAAAATAGTAACCCAATTGCCTTTAGGTATATTAGTTCTGAAAAATATAGTACAGAAGTAAAGCTAGCTAATGCAAGAAAAGAATATAAATTGCTCACTGCTAAAATTAATTCTATGGAAGCAGCGGCAAGTATTGAGATGTCTCAAAATGATTTAAAATCGCAACTTAGTCTAGAGACTCAAATGGAAAGAATAGCTGCTGAATTAAAAGTAACGCAGGTAAATGAATTGGAGCTAGAAAATAATGTTAAGAATGCTAAAGAAGAGTTAGATAAGCTAATATTATCTGGTTTATTAGTTAATGGCATAAATATTGATTGTACTGATCTCGATAAAGTTTGGCAGGTTCATTTTTATCAGGGAGCTAACTTTAAAGGAAGTATTTCGTTTTCTAATACAATAAAAGAATTTAGCTTAAGGAAGGTTCTGCTGGGGGAAGCAGATCGTTCTATTTTTATTCATGTGGGAGGCTCTCAAAGTATTTTAAAAATAAATAGTAAAAATAATGATGCGAAGAATGAAACATTACTCAAATTATTAAATGATAAAAAAAGCCGATTAAATATTGCGGACTCAGTTATGTCAGAAATTGAGAATTCTGCATTTAAAAAAATAGATGACATTGATTTTATTGATGATTTTAAATTCAGTGTACATGGTAAAATTTTGCATGTTTTATCAAAATCATCTCAACAATTATCAAAAGAACCTAAGATCTATCAACATATTATTGAAGGGTTTATTAGTGGATTAATCAAGCCTAGTGTCGTGTTATTTGAGGGTAAAGTTGTTCCTGGTTTACTTTCTCTTGGAAGTGAACATCATAACCTAATTTTTTCACTTCCAGATAATGACCTTATTATTTCTAGTACATTCCACGAAAATAAGAAGTTAGCTAAATTTATTCATAAGCATTTAACTAAAATTGACCAAGAGGGGTTTAGCAAAAATAATTTAGAAAATATTAAACATATAGATAACCGACTAAATCAGAAGTGGCAGCATAGGTTAACCTTTATTGAAAGAAGCCCCAATATTCAGTTTAAAACTGAGCCTGAGATTGACCCTTATCGATTGCTACTAAAAAGTGGAGTTGAAAAAAATTTTTCTGATCTAAACGGTGTTATTTATACATCATATGAAAAAACAGCAAAATTAAGTAATGACGTCAAGAAAATGTTGATTGAGTCTGCTGAAGTTATCATGATGTTAACAACTACAGGGGTATCATCACCTTGGATTATATCCGCTGAATTTATGGCGGGCATTTCTTTAAAATTAGCAAACATATATTTAGATATGCAGCTAATTGAAAACTCAGATCGTGGTGCCGATATAGAGCAGGCAAAGAAAAATTTGATGGTTGGAAAAATATATTTATCACTTAATCTTGCTAAAGCACCAAGGTTGATGGTGCAGGTTATCGGCAAGTGGTTAGATTTAATTAATACATTAGAAGGTATTGCGGCAGAAAGATTATTCAATCCATTAGCTAAATATTCAAAGTTTAGGGTAAATCGAGGAGGAGACGATTTAGCAACAACCGCATTTCGATATGCTAAATTAGATCAATTTAGTTTCCCTAACCTATTAAAGAAAAAACACCCTGATGGCTTATGTCATGGGTTATCTTTAGAGATCTTGCAACGGTTAGAAGAAAGCGTTGACCCACAAAAACACTTATTTTCTGTTGTTGCTAGCTTAAAAGAGGATTTAAAAAAGCCTGCTTCTTTCTCAGGGAAGGTATTTGATAGTATAGAGAGAAAACAAACTCAGCCTTCTTTATTTAAAACCCAGAAATATCATAGAGAACCGACTGTAAGATATAGGGGAGAGCACCATGATTTAGTCAAAAAATTAGAGGATGATGTGATGGAGCTAAATCCGGGTGATACTGCACTAATAAGGGCGTATATAAGAAAGTCAGATGGTTCAATTCTTTCTGAAGGGCACATAATTATGGTTCAACGTATATCTAACCAACAATTTGAGTTGTTTGATTCTAATAATGGTGTTTTTTCATACTCGACAGAAACGGGGTTCAAAAAAGCATTAATGAATTATTTTAATTTGGCTTATCGTGACCACGGTTTGTTAATCCCTGGAAGTTTTACTCGTTTTATCTTATAGCTATAGTAATAAAGGCTTTTAGCTCTTTATAAAAATTAATATTTTAGAATTGAATTCAATGCTAGGTGTTGTATTAACATAATAGTCTTACCATCAACAATTTCGCCAGTTTTGATAGCTTCTAACGCTTTAGGAAATGGCCATTCTAAGACTTCAATATCTTCACCTTCTTCAGCTAACCCGCCACCTGCATTGCTGCGGTTATTGTCGTTGTACTCAGCAATATAGAAATATAGCTTCTCGGTAACGGAACCGGGGCTCATAAATGCTTCGAAGACTTTTTCTATTTTGTCGACTTTAAAGCCAGTTTCTTCCTCTGCTTCGGCAATGATACGGGTTTCCGGTGAAGCATCGTCAAGCAAGCCTGCGGCAGCTTCAATCAGGAAATGCTGGTAACCATTTACGTACATAGGCATACGGAATTGGCGTATCAAGATAATGCTGTTTTTTATTTTATTATAGAGCAGAATGACTGCGCCATTGCCTCTATCATAGACTTCACGCTCTTGTTGTTGCCAGTTTCCATCTCTTCTTTGTAATTCATAGGTGTATTTTTTTAAGATATACCAATTATCGGAAAGCAGTTTTTCTTTGATATTACGTAGTTGGGGGTGTTTCAGTGACATTGGATGATCCAAAATAACAATTATATTTATGTCTAATCTAGCATTGTTAATATTGGTATAAAATAGGATTTTGGCGATGAAGTAATAGCATACTTCAGGTACAACCCTGAAGTATGCTAACGAAGGGATATGATGGGTTATTTAATGATCTGAATTTGTTTAACTTCAACTTCCCTTGAATTCCAATCTTTATCGATTTTACCGCGGATTTCGACTTTATCTTTTGGTGTGACATTAACACCATTCCAACGTTTTTCACTGATTTCAAGGTTGATGGTGCCTGTGCCATCAGTAAATTCATAATGTTTATAGTCAAGTTGTTTAACGATATTACCACGTAAAATAACCCAGCTATCATCAGACATCTCTAGTGCTTTTGCGACGGTTGTTTCTCCGCTATTAGGGCCAATAAAGCCCCCATTTTGATTGGTTTGCGTTGTATTATTAGTGACAGCACCCGGACCGTCAAAACCGCCATTTGCAGCAAAAACAGGGGCTGTTGCAAGAGCGGCAATTAATGTAATTAAAGGTAATTTTTTCATGATCAGTTTCTCCAAATAAGACGTAAACTTGTTTATATGGAAGTTATTAAAGCAGGTAAATCTTAACAGGATCTTAAGAAACTTAATTGATGCATTATATTTTTAATTTAATAAATAATAGCTAGTCATTTCATTACTGATGGGATAAATATAATAATATTCTGATACGGAGGGGTTATGCGTATTCTATTAATCGAAGATGACAGGCTAATTGGTGATGGGTTAAAAGTAGGGTTAACTCAACTGGGTTTTTCTGTTGATTGGTTTATGGATGGAAAACTGGGGCAACTTGCTCTTTTTGATGCTCCCTATGATGCCGTGGTACTTGACCTCTCATTACCCAATATTGATGGCATGGACATTTTGGCACATTGGCGCAAACAGGGGCGTGATGAACCGGTATTAATTTTGACAGCCAGAGATGCTCTGGAGCAGCGGGTACAAGGCTTACAACGTGGAGCGGATGATTATCTGTGCAAACCTTTTGCCTTAATGGAAGTTATGGCTCGTTTGCAGGCATTGATCCGCAGACGAAGTGGTCAGTTAACACCTAAATTGACTCATGGAGATGTGGAAATGGACCCGTCTGGGATGACGGTAACTGTTAAAGGGGAGCCTGTTCAACTTAAAGGGAAAGAATTGGCATTATTATCTCTATTTATGCATAACCCAAATAAAATTCTATCGCGAGGCTTAATAGAAGAGAAACTGTATAACTGGGAAGAGGAAGTATCGAGTAATTCAGTTGAGGTACATATTCACCATTTAAGACGCAAGTTAGGTAATACGTTTATTCGTACTGTTCATGGTGTCGGTTATCGATTAGGTGATGATGAATAATGAAAACATTTAGTCTTCGGCTAAAACTTACCTTAATGTTGCTGTTATTAGCATTGGTGACATGGGGTATCGCGAGTTCACTAGCTTGGTATCAAACGTATAAAACCATTAATGAGCTATTTGATACACAACAAATGGCATTTGCTAAACGTTTGTCTGTATTGCCTTCAGATCTTGAATTGTCTAAACCTTCATTAAAGAAAACAAAAAAATTATTACGGAAAAATCGAGGCGATCAAGATGATGATGCATTAGCTTTTGCTATTTTTACGCTTAAGGGGCAGATGGTTTTAAATGATGGTGATAATGGGAAAAAGATTGTATTTAACTTTGCAAGGGAAGGCTTTTCTGATGGGAGAGTTACAGGAAGCGATGACTCGTGGCGCTTTGTTTGGTTAAAATCTCAAGATGGGCAATATGTTATCGTGGTTGGCCAAGAGTGGGAATATCGGCAAGAAATGGCAACGGATATCATGGTGGCGCAATTTATGCCTTGGTTGGTGGCATTGCCGTTGATGCTAGTCGTATTTCTATGGCTTTTAACCCGTGCTTTGCGGCCTTTAAAAGAAGTTGCAAACCAATTGCGCTATCGTCAGCCTGATGAATTAACACCTATTGAAGTATCACGTATTCCAACCGAAGCAAAGCCAATCATAGACTCAATGAATGGTTTGTTTGAGCGAATCAATAATATGTTTGCGCGAGAAAGGCAGTTTACATCTGATGCTGCCCACGAGCTGCGTAGTCCTCTCGCAGCCTTAAAAGTGCAAGCGGAGGTGGTACAAATTGCAGAGAATGACACTGATATTCGTCACCATGCAGTAGCAAACTTATCCGAAGGGATTGACCGTGCATCTCGTCTTGTTGACCAATTGCTCACATTATCGAGGTTAGAATCGATATCCCAACTTGAAGATATTACTGAATTATCTTGGTTATCTCTGATTGAAACTGCAATCAATGATATTCAGCCGGAGGCGCAGGCTCAAGGAACCACGGTGATCAGCATGATTAAAGGCGAACCGCCGACATTAAAAGGCCAAGCACTGTTATTGAGTGTACTGCTCAGAAACCTACTTCATAATGCAATACGCTATGGCAAAGCGAAAGGGCGAGTAACGCTAACGTTGTACGCAGACCACCTTGAAATTGAAGACGATGGTGATGGGGTGACCCCAGAAGTTTTACAACGCTTGGGAGAACGTTTTTATCGGCCTGCGGGGCAAGAAAAAACAGGGAGTGGTTTAGGGCTATCTATTGTTAAGCGAATTGCTCAATTGCATAACTTACAGGTTATTTTTGCTAACAGTGATAAAGGCGGTTTTTGCGTTAAAGTATATTGGTTGGTTTATTAAATTTATGTGAGTTACAGCGTCGCTAAGATATAACGCGTTATTATTAATTAGGTAGAATGGGGTAATGCAAAGAACACAACCACCTTGGTTATAAATTGTTTTTATTGGGAAGTTTTTAAAGCAATATGTGTTGGTTAATAAAACTATCAATAAACCATATAATAATGAGTAGTTATTAATGAAATGGTTATAATTATGCATATGGCATATTGAGGAATTTTAGAATAACTGACTATTTTTGTGTTCGCTGTTTTATGATTGCTAATGGGCTTATGTAGTGTGCACTTAAGGGACACTACATAAGATGGATGTCATGTTACTGATTTAAGCTGGAAACAAGTAAACTCATCACTTTTTCAATTTCTTGAGGGGTTAATTCACCATCTTTGAAAAATAATACTTTCCCTTGGTTATTCAATACGATAATTGCGGAGCTTTCAGGTTTTAACCCCCATGCATTTTTGACGACACCGTCACTATCAACAATAAATTGAGAGTAAGGAAACTCTTTTTTACTGTCTTCAACACTATTTTTAACAAATACACCTGTACCGAAAATAGCGTCATCCGCATTCACGATAGTCGTGGTTTGATAGGCATCGTGAGGGAGTTTGGCTTGTTTGATAGCTTCTATTAACGGTGCATTAAGTTCTTTCGCTGAAGAGCGGCCCGCAATATGTTGGATAGTGCGTACCTTGCCAATTAATTGCTGGCTTTTCCATGGCTGATTATCCAGTTTCCCTTCATTGTTTATGATGAGCTCCCCCTTGTCAGATACAGAAACGGCAGGAACTGTTTGGTTTAATTGAATATTAGCAGCAGTGGCGGCGGTTGATATTCCGAGTAAAAAAATCGACACTAAAAGATTTTTAATCATATATACCCCTTAAATTTTGCTTTTGCCTTGTTAGAGAGGTGAACCTAAGTACCAATTCTATAATTGATACTTATAGCATAGCTCATCGGATGAGTTTCAAAAGAGAATTTAACATTTTTTTAAAATTCAGAATAAAGACAAGGTTTGTAAGGATTTAACAGTTATTTGACACTGTCATGTTATGTCAGCAAATTGAATAAAACTGCAATTTTAGAACCAAAATGGAAATTTCTGGTCTATGATTATTGTACGGTATGAGTTATTGAATATCGTAAGAACAAAGGGGAGGCTAAGTTCTAATGAAAATTTTTAACCGTTATAACCCATTTAAGATTGCTCTTTACGTCAAAACGTTATTCCGTGGCAGGCTCTATATTAAGGATTTTGGGGCATTTGAGTTTAATTATGGGAAAATTTTACCACCTAAAGTCAGTGATAAGCGCCATTACAATGTGATGAGTGAGGTTAACAAACAGGTATTATTATTACAGGCGGAGTTAGGGTAGCGTTAATCAAACTTAGGTTTGGTTAACAATAGCGCCACTCAAGGTGGCGCATTGAAATGAAACGGCTTTGCAACTAAATATTAGTGTTCAGTATCTTTGGTTTGTCGTTTTGCATCAGCCGTTTCAGTCGTGTTTTTTCCCGGTTGTACAATTACTGGTGCTGGTATTGCCGTGAGGCGAGTTACCAGTAGTTGGTCGATTTTGAAGTTATCAATATCGACAACTTCAAACTTATAACCCGCATATTTAACGTAATCTGTACGCTTTGGCATCCTTCTTAACCGGTACATCATAAAGCCTGCGATGGTTTCATAGTTACTAAAGTCAGGGAAATCATCGATATCTAAAATGCGCATGACATCTTCAATAGGGGTTCCCCCTTCAACTAACCAAGAGTTCTCATCACGTACCACAATTTGTTCTTCTTGCCCTGAGCCAACTAAATCGCCCATTAAAGTAATCATCACATCGTTGATAGTAATGATACCCATAACAAGCGCATATTCATTAAGAATAACGGCGAAATCGACAGCATTCGTTTTAAATGCTTCTAGTGTATCTGACAGGGAAAGGGTATCCGGTATCATTAGCGTATTACGAATATGTACACCGTCTTTTAAACTTAGACTTTGCCCATTCAATACGCGATTAAGTAGCTCTTTGGAATCAACGTAACCAATGACATGGTCAATACCCCCAGCACAAACGAGGAATTTAGAATGTGGTTGAGTTGAGATTTTATGTTTAATACTTTCTTCTGACTCGTCTTTATCAAAATAGATAATACTTTCACGTGGTGTCATCGCTGATGGCACAGTACGAGATTCAAGCTCAAAAACATTCTCAATTAATTCATGTTCTTGCTTACGTAATACCCCAGCGACCGCGCCTGCTTCAACGACGGCAAAGATATCATCAGAGGTGATATCTTCATTGCGCGATATAGGTAACTTGAATAGCTTGAAGATGAGGTTGGCAAGGCCATTAAAGAACCAGACAAAAGGGCTGAGAACCACCAAACAAAAGCGCATTGGATTGACAATACGGATGGCGATTGCTTCGGGTTTCACCATGCCAATACGTTTTGGTGTTAAATCCGCCACTAAAATAAATAAACTAGTCACAATGGTAAAAGAAATGATTGAAGCGATTTGTTGTGCCCAGTTAGGGGATAAAAACTGAATAAATACATCATACAATGCAGGTGAAAAAGCTGACTCGCCCACAATACCTGCAAGAATGGCAACGGCATTTAAGCCAATTTGCACGACGGTAAAAAACATACCAGGCATTTCTTGTAATTTGAGTACTCGGGCCGCGTTAATATTCCCTTCGTCTGCCATTAGCTTAAGTTTAATACGGCGGGAAGCCGCCAATGAAATTTCAGACAAAGAAAAGAATGCGCTAATTGCACATAATAAAAGAACGATCAATAAGCTGTTAATCATAGGTTTTCCTGACACCCTTCAACACTAAGATTGATTCATTTTTAATGATCTCAGTAGGTATCATCTCGGGTAGAAAATATATTCAATAAGTAAATATACAGTAGCGCACTATGCGCAAAATAATTGATATGTTCGATGAGTATAGCATCGGGTATATTTATCTGGCTAGATATTCATCATAAATCATGTTGTAGGGCGGTGTTTACTTTATTGCCTGAGCCGTGTACTCGATTATGCTCAGGTAATTTATTATCTATCTACAACATGATTTATCTAGAATGAAAAACAAATTAAAAACTAATAATTTATGTTTTAATTATTTAATGAGGGGGGTAAGCAAACACCAATACCCCCTAAGCCACAATAACCATTTGGGTTTTTGTATAAATACTGCTGGTGGTAATCCTCTGCGAAATAGAAGGTTTCCAATGGCGTAATCTCAGTTGTAATCTGACGTACATCATTTTGTGCTTTCATTGCTGCTTGGTATGCTTGCAAGGTCTTCATTGCTTGCTGGTCTTGTTCATCGGAAACCGTATAGATGGCCGAGCGGTATTGGCTGCCAATATCGCCACCTTGGCGCATCCCCTGAGCAGGGTCGTG
>NZ_JBIXLP010000075.1:0-23205 GCF_053543535.1 Providencia sp. AGC89 | reverse complement strand
TCTCAACCACTGCCAGTAATCGACGAAGGATATAATACGATATCGAGGAATCATAGCGATCACTCGCGATAGTTATCAGTTGATCCAATTCTGTTTCAGTTAATGCATAATCTGACATTTTTATTACCTTACTATCATAGAAATAGCGATATCTGTATTCGTGTTTAAGTACCTATCGCATCCATAACACAGTGAGTTATAGACACAATAGGTACGGTGATTAAATAAACATTGCTTTGTTGATTGATAGGTGTTATTGTTATAATTTATTATTGTATTTAGTAAGATGGTATATATTACCTATACCGACATCATTCCATTTAATAAAAGACAGACTCATCCTCCCCAAAGCCGCAATAAGCCTTGCTTGGTGATATAATCCTACTCACTGATATTATTAAAAATAACTCTGAAGTTATCCTTATCTTGGTGAGTTATTGAGTATGAATACTCCTCTGCTACTCAACGGAATATTCAATCGTTCGGCTAGCTCTTCAGGTATCATTCTTGCCCCTGTAAACTTGACATAGTTAATCCCATTTTTTTCGAATAATTGAACTTTAGCTTCCTGCTGTAGTTTTTCTAATGCAGGCCGCAAACGGTCAGAACGTCTCAGTGAATAGGGGCCATTTTTAATGATGTCATTTCGCCGAAAATCATACGATTTATTACTGACAAGATGCTCCTCCAACCATAACAGGAGTTTTTCAGCATCACTGACTTCCTTAAAATCATCTATTTTTTTGATAAAGTGATTAAGATGCCACTGAGTAATATAGACTGCCGACTCCAGCGTTTCCAACGTAACAACAGTGGAATCGGGTGTCATAAACATTTGCATCACCCCAGCAATTCGAGAAGCATGCTCCATAAAGCGCGATGCGTAATCATCATAAGCATGTAATTCCCCACCAGGCTCCATCATCTTTTTAACAGCTTGATAATAGCCATTCCACGCCCCTTGGGCATCATGTGCTAAAGTAATACAATGGCGTTCTTCGTCATTTTCCCGACGTTTTATTCCTTTTTGTAAATGTTTTATTAACGTAGCCGATAAATCTGCTAAACTTAATTCAGTTGAATGTGAAACATTTTTTATCTCACATAATTGCTGAATTTGATCTAGATCCACTAATAAGCTGCGAGCTAAAAAACCTGAACTCTTTGCTTTCTTTCCTTTTTTATCCATAAAGCTGTCAAATAACGCTGGCTGGACCATGAGTAACAGACTAAAACGACAATCTTTGATGACATAGTTATCTCTAGATGCTCGGCTTACCGATTTCCCCTCTGCGCACCAAAGCGAATTTAGTAATGGTGTTTTTCGCAATAAACTACTTTCAAACAATTCACCCGCCTCATCTGACATCAGCGACAATACGGGATATCCATCCCCCAACTCCTGAGCCAGACCTTCACTTGTTGAATCATTGATTACTAAACGTTTTTTTATTGGCGCTACTGGTTTTTGAACAAGGCACTCTTCTAAATTCAAAAAAGCTTCATTCACTTTTATTCCCTGATTCAGCGCTTTTTGATAGCATTTATTCAATGCGCTAAATTTTACATTCCATAGCACCAGACTCCGCTCATAATTATCTCTTTCAATATAAAAATCCTGTTCGAGTTGTTGCTCAAATTCTGAAATTGCTTTTGTGAGCAGTTTATAAACAGTAGATTTTCGGCACCCCGACCTCGCCAAAACAACATGATAAAGTGACAGTGGATATTTTCGTCCACTTATCGGTTCAATATCAAAGCTATCCTGACACGACAGGGACATCACACTTAACAGAGTAGGCAAAATAATTTCAGCCGCCGCTCCTGTTTTTATATGTACTTGCTCAATCATGCGTTGAAAATAATCTGGTAATTTCTCTATGTTTAAATATAACTCTTCATTTTTTTGTGACATTTCATCCGCCTTATTGATTAAACCATTCTTGAAGTTAACCATTTTTCAACTGAAGCATATTGCCAGCCAACTGATGAGGCGCCAAGCTTGATAGGCTTAGGAAAATTCTCATCGTAATACTTAGAGCGAGGATTCAATTTTTCATAAATGCTCGATCTGGATATCCCTAGCATTACCGTTAACTCGGTCATACGTAAAATACGTATAGGCAAATTATTCTGACTCATATTTTCGTTTAGATGATGCATTTGATTCTCCATTGATTCACGTTCTTAAGAGATATTCATTTTCCACATCATCTGGCAATATGTCCTCGTAGAAAATTGGAAACCAACTGGAGAATGTCATGTACACCCATATTTTTGCTAATATCATGTTAACAGCTTACGACATAACAGTTTTAAATAAGGAAAGAATAGAAAAAACCAACACAAAAGAAAGGAAAAATAAAAACAAAAAATATAAAACGCTAAATCTAGCTAACCAGAGAAAAATTGAAAATTTTTCATTACATCAAGATTTTTTTGCAAAAACAGGTAATCTGAAAACGCAGGAATATGGTGATGACAACATCAATACTAAAGAAACTTATCAAAAATTGATTAATATCATCGATAGCAAAGCAGTCTTTACTCAGACAGAAAGACAGATGTTTTTCTATAAATATGAGCAACTGTATAACGCATTGATTGCTCAATACGTTGTGTCTAATTTAGAAAAAAAAGAAATATTAAGAAAATATACAAAAGCCACCATACCCGCCATTGTGGCATTAGATATGTATAAAACGCTGAGTCTTTCCGTCGATAAAGAACAATTACATTTTTACAGTCATATCCATCATTTTATACTGAGTGAATACTACGACAATCATCACAATAATCTCGAATCGCTCTGTAAGGGGGTGAGAGCCTATCTCAAATACTACATCAAGACATTAGCGTTCAACCCCATTGTTAATCTTTTTGAAATTACAACCTCAATTAACAATATAAGAACCTCATCATTCACAACAATTTGTAACATCGATACGATTATTGATGCTTGCAAAAAAGAAGCGAGCGAGATAGGTAAACCACACGATACCCAATTTGAGCAATTGAGAGTCGCTTATACTTCTCTTAGTGTCCTGCTCGCCTTTCAAAAAATCACTCACCTACTGACGCCACTTGTATCAAATTATAAAAAATTACTTGAAGATAAACTTGAAGCGCCAGATCCTCTCTTCTATTTAGAACGGTATCTTTACCAAAATGTTGAAAATGATCCTATTTTTTTGGGAGAAGATGCACTGTATGAGTATATCGAGGTGTTAATTTCTCACGAGAAAATAGATATCCCTAGTTGTGAAGATGACTGTGATTGCGGCCAAGGCCCTGAATGTGAGTGTCAATGTATCCCTAGTTATTGTTACGGTATTCTTAATATTCTAGAAAACTTTATATTTGAAAATAAATCTCATCTGCCTTTACCTACTCTTGTACCCTCCATAAACTTATCTGAGTTTTCCCTAAAAAAAATAAGCATTTTTGAATTATCATCATACTTAGATGAGCTCTGTGACGAAGTGCCATCTCTTAAATTATACAAAGAAATCCCTTATATTCTTGAGCTACTTTACGCTAACGAGTTAGATAACATAAGAGAGGTTATTAACGAAATCTCATTTGAAGAATTCCCATTAGGTTTTTTTACATCTACACTCGCTATTATCAATCTCGCATTAAAAATAAAGTTTGAACCAAAATCGATTCGATACGGATCATTGCTCTCCTATATCAATCCTATTTTAACAAATCAAGGTGTATATACTGAATATATCATTGTTACACACGACATTAAAAATCCTACTCAGTCAGTTTCTGATATAGAAGAAAACCCTGTAATTAATGATCCCAACAACCAAACAGTTCTGCATTCAATCATGATATATAATAGAATGATAAAAAAAATGATTATTTATGATAATGATCACTCCGAACTAATTCCTTCACAATCCGTTTATGGGCTTCTCGATTCGGTTGAGCTCGCCCTTAAAAAATTAAGGGAAGCTTTTTTTCAGGAGAAAATGTTGCTTACAGATAAAGAACTGGCAAGCCTTATCATTCAAAATAAAGTATTAACGAAACACGAAACCAATGATAATCTGATAGGTATACTCAATGAGGCTACATTATATAATTGCCTTGGTTGCCTTTCTTATTTATATAAAAATCTAGCGGGTTATGGCGAATCACTTCCAAACATATTATCATTCACAGGAATATCAAAATATGAACATGAAGAAAGAGAAACATTACGCCGCGCATTATTCATCGTGAAAGAAAAACAGACTAATAAAGATAACTAAACACCTTCACTCTTATTCATGTCAATCAATGCACCTGCAACAGCTGCTACATGTAGCAGCTGTTGCAGGGTATACCTTCTATTTTTATATTTTATTGGCTAGTGGGCGGCCCGTTAACTTGTTATTAATTCGTTTTATGATTTTTAAGTTGGGCAATACCTACTTGATGGCAGAGAGGAATATTATAGAGCAAAAAAATATCATCGGGTTACGCAACTTATCAATTTGAATTTTTGCATTAGCTAATTCCTGAGTATGTTTTGTATCGAGTTGATGGAGGGATTGGACGCGTTCTTGATAATCTGCATTGATTTTGACTTGTTCGGTCAGCTCAACAAGCAATTCGGCATTCTTAGTGTTTAGCTCACCTATCCTTTCGTGTTGTTTCCACATTCCCCATATGGCTAGGCTATAGTCAGTACTAGAAGCTGCTTAGGCAGGTAGTGGGCGCTATCTGCCTTTTAAAAGGGTTCCACTAATAGCCGCAATCCTCGTCTGTTAGGGAATAGTCTGATACGAGCTTACCAATATCATGGAACAAAACGCCGAAGGCCACTGCAACACGCCACCTTGGTTCAAGCTCTTTTATCTCAACAGGTGTGCCACTGGTGTCAATGATCTTCAAAAAATCACCAAATCAATTTCCACATGCTGAGCTCGTATCAGGCACTATTCATGATTTGAGTTTTTGACAAACGTATCCTGGTGTTTGTGAAGAAACGAGTTCACTTGTGACTTATCCAGTCCCAGCTCCTTGGCAATTTGACGTCCTTTCAGGCCTGGTGACCCACCTAATAACTCTGAGACTGCCTTCAGCAAACCATCACTCCTTTCTACCTACCTACCATTCGTTGCATACTTTGCGTCCACGAGGCTTTAAATGCTGAATCTCCTGCGAACAACTTGTAGAGCTCAAGTTCATCTTTACGGCGTTGCAGCATGATTTCCTTGAGCATTTTTTCGAAGGCCAAATCTCGATTATGGGGATCTGGGTTGTTTTTGTATTTCGATTCGAAGTCAGGGTGATTGCGGATACTTTCAGCGATGTTCACGAACTTAACCTTTTGCTCTTCAGGTGTGGCACTCCAGCCCTGGAACCATCGCTCATTAAATGTGCGAATGATTTCATCCAGCGGGTCAGTTTCTTTTTCACCGCCATGCGCCCCACGTGGGTTCGGATTTTGAGGATCAAGCTCCGCTTCTTGGTCACTAAGTTTAATGCTGTGATTAAGCTTCACACGTTGCAAACCGTATGAACTCAGATCGACAGAATCGAGAAGCTCATCAATAGCATCAGCATCGGGATCTTCCACTTTCAATTTCGGTATTAAAAACTTCAGGAACCAAAACAGTTTTTCCCAGCTGACCATTTCATAAGGCATGATAGAAGCCATCTGCCCATAGATTTTAACGAACTGTTTGGCTTTAATCTTAAAGTCCACTTTAGCTTCAGCTTCAAGATCTAGTTCATGGTCAAACCGCGCTGTGGCAATATCAATGATTGGACTGAGTGTTTGGGCGTCTTCATTCTTGAAATAACGCGTCACAAAGTCTTCAACTTCATACCACTCGTACACACCGACATCGTCCATTTCATCTTTCAACTCGTGCAGTACGTTTATATCTGTAGCTTGGGATAATGACGTTGCTGTATAGAAAGGATCGAATGCTGATTGAATATCTTCAACCGAGTTGAAAAAATCCAGGATAAACAAGTCTTCTGTTTTCTTCCCTAGCTTAGGTGCACTGCGATTGAGCCTAGATAGCGCCTGAACACACAAGACACTGGCGAGCTTCTTATCTACATACATGGCGCAAAGTTTAGGCTGATCAAACCCAGTCAGATACTTGTTCGCAACCACTAAAAGTCGATACTCATCGGTATCAAACATATCTTTGGTATTTGACTCGGCAAAACCATTAATATCTGCTTCGGTATATTCAATACCATCAACTTCTTTGGTTCCTGAGAAAGCAATGGCAACTTTAAAGGGGTTCCCTTGCTCCTCAAGTATTCGCCTTATCGCTTTGTAGTATCGAATGGCCGCCTCAATATTTTGAGTGACCACCATTCCTTTACCTTTACCTTTGAGCTTTTTCGTATTCACGACATGCGGAACAAAATGCTCCAGCATAATCTCTGCCTTGGTATCAATTGTTTGCTGGCTTCGTTCTACATAAGCTCTAAGTTTTTTCTGCGCCTTTTTGGTATCAAACTCAGGGTTATCAGCAATTGATTTCTCAATCTCATAATAACTTTTGTACGTCGTATAATTTGCCAGCACATCCAAGATGAAGCCTTCTTCAATGGCTTGTTTCATCGAATACAAGTGAAACGGCTTGTAAGAGCCATCTTCTTGGCGTTGACCAAATTTCTCCAAAGTGCTGTTTTTTGGTGTCGCTGTAAATGCCAGGTACGACGCATTCCCGCGCATCTTACGCGATCTCATCGCCTGAAGGATTTTATCCTGAGCATCTTCTGCCTCTTCGACTTCAGACTTGCCCATCGCTCGGTTCATATTGTCATGCGCCGAACCAGACTGTGAGCTGTGTGCTTCATCGATGATCACTGCAAAGCGCTTGTCACTAAGATCGGCGATACCATCAATAATGAACGGGAATTTCTGAATCGTCGTTATAATAATCTTTTTGCCATTCTCCAGCGCCTGCTTAAGCTCAGAAGACTTATTCGCTGGGGCAATAATGTTCTTTACTTCAGAAAACTCTTTAATGTTATCCCGCAGCTGCTTGTCCAATAGGCGTCTATCGGTGACCACAATCACAGAGTCAAACAACGGCTGCTCCAAGCTTTTTCCGCCTGCCACATCAGACGAAGCAGGATAGGTTTCAATTAGCTGATAAGCTGCCCAGGTAATCGAGTTAGACTTACCTGAACCGGCTGAGTGTTGAATTAAGTAAGTCTGACCGACACCGTGCTGGGCGGCATGGTCTACTAATTTTCTCACCACATCCAATTGATGGTATCGAGGAAAGAACAGGGTTCGCTTTGGTAATGGATCTTTGCTTGCCCCATCCAGACGCACAAAATGCTGAATAATATTCGCCAAGCTGTCTTTAGTGAATACTTCTTGCCATAGGTATGCCGTTTTATGGCCAGATGGATTCGGCGGGTTGCCTTGTCCAAGATTGTGACCTTTATTGAACGGCAAGAAGAAGGTACTGCTACCTGATAACTTGGTGGTCATATACACTTCGTCGGTATCGACCGCCATATGCACTAGGCAGCGGCCAAAGGTCAGCAATGGCTGAGTTGCATCCCGATCATCTCGATACTGCTTTTGGCCGTGATAACGTGCTGTTTGCCCGGTCCATGCGTTCTTCAACTCCAGCGTTATCAAGGGTATTCCGTTGATAAACAATACCATGTCGATTTCTTGTAGGGGATTTACCATGGAATAGCGCACTTGGCGAGTACAACTAAACACGTTATCTGCAAAGTTTTGCTTTACCTTCTCACTACTGCTTGCCAAAGGGGCAGGATAGAGCAAATTGAAATGAGCATCGTCTACGCTTAGCCCTCTCTTAAGTAAATGAAGAATGCCATGCTTCTTAATCAGTCGGTCAAATCGTTCGAGTAACTTACGTTGCCAATCTGAGGGGTTGTTCTTTTGTAGTTTGGCCAACTCTACTTCTTGTGTCTTTTGCAGAAATTGCCAGAAAAAACGTTCATCAATGGCATATTTTATATTGAAATCAGATGAGAAGCCTGATGAGTAGCCGCAATGGCTCACTCTATATGGCATAACAAGACCATCAGAAATGCCTGCTTTTTGATCTTCAAGGCAATGACCAGTGAGTGCTCTTTCAATACTAGCCTCTAACGCCTGCTCGTTAGTGTTACTGACCATCGATAACTCCTTGCATGTAATGTTTTTCTAATAATTTCAACATCCTCTGCTGATGTTTATCTATTTCGATAGCAGACCATTGGTTATTTGATTGTGTGTACGTCTCAAAAATATCTTTCAGCTTCAACGCGTCGTAACGCGGCTTAGAATCAAAATCTGCTTTTTTCTTTGCTACCGCTTGGTTGCTATACGAAGAGTTTTCACCTGGACTTAGAAGCACTAAATTTCCAAAAGAATTTAATGGGCTATTTTCTAGCTCACGATGGTACTCTTCTTTTTGAGGGTGAACATGTTCAACCGAATTTTTCGAAGTAATCCGATAACGTTTTAACTTATCATCATTGGCTTTATCACTGTTTTTCCAGAGCAAGTATTCCAGTTTCTGAAACCAATAATGCTCGAATCGGGTTCCTAAAGGGCTATTAAGATATGTGGCTTGTTCTTCCCAGGGTATCGTTTGTGGCGATATATCTGATGCAAGTTTAAAGCTGGCTTCTTTTTGCGTTTCCCTAGTAAGTGACATTTTGTTATCGATGTTCTCCAATAGCGTAACTACGTTTTCATCTTTCACTTTCGGATCAGCAACTAATCTACCTAGAAACGCAGTTAACCAATACTGGGCTGAGTGATCACCGGTAAAGTTACGTACGGCTTGCAATTGTGCCAGTAAACCAAGTTCTTTGGCTTTACGATTGATATAGGTTTTATTCTTGCTAATCGAGGTTAAACGTAACTGAGCATCTTCTCTATCATCATGCTCTACCCATTTCACAACCCAAGTGTCGAACTGATACCGAACCTGCCATAACAACTCGATAAACGATTTAATGGTTCGTTCATCTTGTTGTAGTAACCTTTCAAAACACGACATCAGATTACTAGCACGGATACGAGGAGCAAGATCATCCCACGATTTTTGGGTGCAAAAAATTCTGAGCGTATGAATCAATAGCAACTCAAAACTGATTATTGAACGACAATAAACGGTCTCATCATCAAAATCATCGCTTTGATTTTGAGTTTGTTCGGGGTTGACATCAAAGTCTTGTAAACCTGATGCTATCTCAGCAATTGATTTACCGACTCGTTGAATATAGTGACTAGAACCGACTAGAGGAAATAGCCCTGCCTGATATTTGGCAAGATCTGAATACTCCAGCATTTGCCAGTCGGCATTTTTGAATATCTGCCTCAGATTGCGTTCAAAATAGTTGTCTGTATGTTCACAGGCTTGCCAAATACTACTATAAACGTCCTTATCTGTTATTATGTGTTTGAACAACTTTGCCTTCAATAAATCGACCGGTTCTAGCTGTATGCCACCCGTATTAAAACTCGAAAACATCCGGTTCAGATCCATCGATGCTGGAACAATATTGTTGACCCATTGCACTTGCTCAAAAATGTATTTAGCAAAATCATAAATATCGAAGTGGGGCTGTTTTGCTAACTTATCAACTTGCTGCTTCAAAATGGTGAGGTTAGCTTCTAGATGTACTAAGTACTCATCTTTGCGAATATCTTCTTCACCGGGTTTCGTAATCTTTTCCAGTCCCGCATAACTGCCAAGTAAGTTGCGAACCGACTCTCTAATTTCAAACGTTAACCTCGGATTTTCACCTTTGATACTCACATGAGCCAACTGAGTCTCGATCCCTACCGACTTGAAAGCAAGTGATAACAACATCAATGTTGTGGTTCTTTGCTGCCCATCGATCAGCTCATATTCGCTTTTATCACTATTTAACGCACTCAAAACACTACCAATAAAGTAATGAGGCTCTTTAGCTAAATAAGCATCACGAATATCATCAAATAACTTGATAACTTCTTCTTCACGCCAAACGTAAGGACGCTGATAGCATGGAATAACGAAGCCCAAATCTTTTGACGCAATAGCTCGTAATGAGAGCAGCTCCGTTTCAACTTTTGAACTCATGTTTTCTCCGTCATTTTGGTGATATTGCAGGTTAATAAGTTAGCAAATGAAGCGGCGTACTGTTCTGGCGACAAAGCCAGTTGGAAATGCTTACTTACTTCTGTAATAAAGCGCTTCTTAACACTATTGGTATCTGAATCTAAATTGCTAGGATCGACGGCCAAATCAAAAGCATCAAAAAAAACAAAGCACTGCTTAGGCGTATAGCTCAAGGCAATCCAATCCAAGACGGGATAGTCCTTCACAAAACTTGAAATTGAATTTTCTCTCACTGCTTTCTGATTACTCACTCTGCGTGAGTAAACGACTCTGAATATTTTTTTCGCGGCCAACTCCAACTGATATTCACCAAACTGGCTGATATACATCATCAGACATGCTTCATATAAACCTTGTAGATAACCACATCCTTCCAACCCCTTAAGCCAGCAAACAAAACGGTTGTAGCCTTCTTGATGGGGCAAAGTTGGATGAACCCAGTATCGCTGATACAGGTTTTGAAAATACGCCAGATAACGAATAGTGTTGACACCAGCATTAAGCGGTTGTCTGATTTCGTATCCTTGTTGCGCGGCTTTTTGAACAACATCCCCACCAATCCCAGTTAACCGCAATACTTGTCCATAAGCAATGTCGTCACCATCAGTCGTTTGTTCACCTAGTTCGGAGACAATTTGATCCCTTACCACTTTTGTCTGCTGATGTGGTGCAAGATCTCGCATATTCAACAGTTGCCAATATCGTCCTTTCAAAAGAAATTTTACGCAGTTATCTAAATTACCCAATCCTTCCCATTGGAGCGCAAATCTTGATTGATGAAGCTTAGGAACAGCTCTTAAATGATGAGCTTTGATAATGTCGGGACCACCAAGTCTCACACCGCCAGTATTTTGCGTTTCAAAAAAGCGGTATGCATCATCTTCTGACTCAGTGACCACCAATGAAAATTGAATACGCTCAAAATTGATAAGCTTCGCCCATTTCGCCTTATGATTTTCTAACCAATTAAGATTTGTCTTGATTTGTTGTTGACTACGGGGAGACTCAAAACGTAGATCAAGCTGTTGGTGTTGTTGAGATAGAAAACTGAATAAAGCTAATGTCGTAATACGCTGTTGACCATCGATAATTTTCAGCTGTTGTTCATCGTAGTGAAGAATAAGGCTACCCAAATAATACGATAGCTCATTATGCTTGCGAAAATGTGCATCTAAATCTTCTATCAAGCTATCAATTTGCTGACTTTGCCAACAATATGGCCGCTGATACTCAGGAATAACTAACTCTCCAGTAATCTGTTTGCCATTATTTCCCTGTATTTTCTGGCCTTCAAAAAGTTGTTGCACTGAGCAGGTTGCGACACTTACCGTCATTTCATTTCCTTTTGTTTTTAATCTGTTAGAAGCTTGCAGTAGTGGTGCCTTAACCACAGTGCGGTGCTGGCCACTTCTTTGCGAAAGTTTGCCGCAATTAATATGATGCGCTGGCTATTTCTTCGGTTGAGTTTTAACTTATCCAGGTCAGGCGTATCCAAAAACTCACAAATTCTACCCGAAGCACTTGCAGGGGTATTAAACAAGTCAACCTCTCCTGTTACAGGCTCATAGCGGTCTAAGTACTGCTGGTAAATTTCAACGATTTGCGCTTTGGTTAAACTTGCGCAGTAGGAGGCATATTTAAGCGCCTGCCACACCACATCGCGGCCACTGTCGTCCAGCTTGTTTTCAATAATGACCAAGTTGCCATCTTTATCCAGTGCCAGTAAATCTAAGCGTTCACGGGTGTCATCAAAGCCATCGAACTCTTTTTGAATAATCAGCAGCTCTTCACCCAGTGCGGAAGGCTCGTGTGCCAACCATTCCTGAAGATTTTTGCGCTCAGTAAAGCCCAACTCACTGAACTTCTTTGTCCTAACAGGACTAATCCTGTTGGTTTGATGATTTACCGTGAACATATTCGCGTCCTATTGCTCAACCATTTCTGGGGTGATCTTGATTTTTCCTGTTACGGCGCTGTTGATCAGGGTGGTTTTGTATTCTTTAAGTTTTTCGATTTGCATTAATTGAATTTGTATCGCCGAATAAAATTCCTTTTCAAGCTCATCAATGTACTCAGCAATTTCTACCTGTTGGGCTTCTGGAGGCAACGCGATATAGAAGTTTTTTAACGCTTGAAAGTTAAGCCCCTCTCTACCTCCGCCTTGCTGAAAGTACCAAATTTGGCCCTGACCGATTTCTGATGCCAATACAGCATTTAGAAAGACGGTTTTAATTATCTTATTAGGCCTCACGATACATACATGTTGATTCACATTCATTTCGTCGCTTGAATCGACGTAATAGCAACGACCAATTGACCCCCCAGTAATATTGAGTAACACATCACCCTTTTTCACCTTGCTATTGCTCATGCCCTCATGTGTTTTATTGGAAATTCGAGCAACATCTGTGAGATCTATTCGATCAAAATGTATGTTTTGGCTTCGTAAAAGTGGGATTCCATCATCTAGATATGTAGAGCCTCCCCCAGTTGGAGTAACGCCGCTTCCAATTTTTGATGTCACATGCTTTATTTTTTTTAAAACCCAATGCGCTGGAATCTTACCAATCCAATCCACACCGGAGTCTTTCATTGGCACATTGGGATCAAGCCCTTGGGTCACCGCCTGTTGGATGATGATCTGCTTACGCTCTTTTAACAGATTAATTTGCTTTTCTTTGATCGAAATCGCTTCGTCGATTAGAGCGGTTTTCTTGTCTAGAAAGTTGGCGATACGGGTTTGTTGCTCATGGGGAGGAACAAACGTCTTAAAACTCAGAAATGAATCTTTAGGAATTGTATTTCTCAGGCCACGATAAAGCGGTTTAAGCATCTTTTTTGCATCAAGGTTCATATAAAAATAGTATAAAAACCTATTATCAAAATTGTCATTTAGTTCAAAAACGGTATATGCACCAGTAATCATCCCATTAAATGGCGACAACCCAACAGTTCTGGGTGTTTCTTCCACGTCGAACAAGCAGAAAATGAAATCTCCACACCGCACTTCTTGATAAGTATCGAACTCTGCTGGGAACTTACCCTCTGGGTTTTCCATATCACGCTTAATCACACCTCTGAGAGTAAGCGATAGCAAATCATATTCGCTTGAGCGTTTTCCAACCTGTTTTTTCTTCAAGCGAAAGATGTGCTTATTAGCTAATAAGCTCCAAGACGCAGGAATATCCCCTAGCCATTCAACACCTGAATCTTTATAAACCTCATATTTCGGCATTTCAGAAATCTTCATCATAACGACTTACCCCTGAACCTTTTTTACTTCCGCACCAAGAATCTGCGCAATCAAACCTTCGGCTTTTTGTTCTAGGTTGATGATGTCGGTTGCGACCTCTTCTAAACTACGCAGCGGTTTATGACGGTAGAAATACTTATTGAAGCTGATTTCATAGCCAATTTTTACCGTATCTAGGTTTATCCATGCTTCATCAACATGAGGCTTCACTTCATCTAGGAAGTACTGGTAAATGCTTTGCTTTAATGGAACAGATTCTGTATCTCGCAGGTCTGAATTGGTCTCGTAAGTGATATACTCGCCTTTTTTACCGCCCTCTGCTGAAGGAACGGGGTAATAACCAAAATCTGGCAAGTCAGCGACTTCACACTCATAGCGCTCCAGCAGGTCGTTTAATTTATCACCCGTTAATTTAACTACCTTTTTAACCACTTTCTTGGCGGTTTCGTCATACCAGCTCACCGCGTGAAGAATGGCATTTTTCTCAGGTGCTGAAAGCTTAATAGCATGGGCTTTTAGCGATTTATCAACTTGGGTTTTAAAGCTATTGAAGTCATCAAATTCAATGCTACCGATGTCAGCCATCAGCGTTTGTGCAGTTTCAAGCAATGCTTTTAGCGCCAGCCAGTGTTTCACATCAAGCAGTTTGGCCTTAGCCTTAGCATTGAGACTGATATCGTTCTCTTCACACCAAGAAAGAATGTCTTTCTCGATGGATTTTAAGAAGCTCTTTTTCTGATCTGACCCGTAGCCAGTTTTTTCGTAAACACGTTCGCCGTGCTCTGCGTACACGTACTCCATCACTTCACTAAGTTGCTTATCAAAACGCAGTGGGGCTATGGCATCTTGAGTAAACTTGGCTTTGCGGCGATCTGGGCGCTCGATAGTGACTTTGTAGTAGCCAAAATCGTCATTGCTGAATACCTTACTGGCGATGCCAACAGGATCATTGTTTGCATCCAGTGCTCTTTCAACATCCTTACACGCGAGGTAAGTATCGGTAATTTCCGTGATGTACTCAGGCGCAAATTCGCAGTTTTTGTTACCTAAGTTCTTGCGCAACTTACGGTAGAGCAAGCTGGCATCAATTAATTGCACCTTACCTTTACGCGCCTCAGGTTTATTGTTGTTCAACACCCAAATGTAAGTGGTAATGCCAGTGTTATAGAACAGGTTATTAGGTAACTGAACGATGGCATCTAGCATGTCGTTTTCAATGATGAAACGACGAATATTACTTTCGCCACCGCCCGCATCACCGGTAAAGAGCGATGAGCCGTTATGAACAGAGGCAATCCGGCTGCCTAATGGACTTACGCTCGGATCTTTCATCTTGTTGACCATCTCCATTAAGAAAAGCAGCTGGCCATCACTCGAACGTGGCGTGGCATCCACCACTTCGAGATTTCCCCAATAGTCTTTCAGGCTAACCTTAAAACGCGGGTCAATCACATCACTGCCGTCTTTAATGTACTTCTGTTCAGACGCCCAACTCTTACCGTATGGCGGGTTAGACAACATAAAGTCAAAGCGTGAAGCCGCAAACTCGTCGGTAGACAAGGTTGAGCCTACTTTGATGTTCTCAGGGTTGTTGCCTTTGATCATCATGTCCGATTTACAAATCGCGTAGGTCTCGTCATTGATCTCTTTGCCGTAAAGGTAAATATCTCGGCTGTCGTTCGGGTATTTCTCTTCAATGAAGTTTTGAGATTCAGTGAGCATACCACCGCTACCACACGCAGGGTCGTAAACGGTCATGGTCAATGGTAGCTGCTCTTTCACTGGGTCAAAAACCAAGTGTGTCATCAGCTCAATCACTTCCCTAGGTGTAAAGTGCTCACCGGCTTCTTCGTTGTTTTCTTCGTTGAACTTACGGATCAACTCTTCGAACACGTACCCCATACCCAGGTTAGTAAGGGCTGGCATCTTGTTGCCATCTGGGTCTTCGACCGTTTCATGAGTTAAGTTGATGTAAGGGGAAACAAACTTTTCGACGACATCAAGAAGGACTTGCTTTGAGGCCATGTGACGAATTTGCGACTTGAGGTTAAAGCATTCAATGATTTCTTTAACATTATCGCTAAAGCCAAGCAGGTACTCTTCAAAGTTGGCGAGTAATATCTGTTGGTTATTCGTTGCGGTGTTGAACAGGGATTTCAGGGTCCATTTAGATGTATTGTAAAAAACATAACCACTAGCCGCCTTCAGTGGTTCATCATCAAGCTCCGTGGCTTGCATCTCTTCTTTTTGGAACTTGACCTCTTCAAGCACGGCTTCTTTGGTGGGTTCAAGTAACGTATCTAAACGTCGTAATACCACCATAGGTAAAATCACATCGCGGTACTTACCGCGAACGTACACATCACGTAAACAGTCGTCGGCAATGTTCCAAATAAATGAGATGAGCTTGTTATGTACACTATGATCCATTTTCTTTTCCTGTTCAGTGTTGGTTGCACCCCACAAAGTTGCTGCAACGGCTTCACTATACATTTAAAATTCTGTTCTTTCTGTAACGCCTAAATGGCCGTTACATCGTTCTATTAACTTGTTCTGCCCGGCGCTAGATTTAAGTTTATGACACCATAAAGTGCCTGGTTGTTTCGCAACCAAAGCTGATACTCAAAGCCCATTAATGAGTGTTCCGTAGAACAATCCACATGCCATTGGCGTAGCAAATAGCCAGCGGTAGCTGCTCTAATCTCAACTTTCATCACGCCACCCGTCATGCCATAGTCTAGCTCAATCGCTTCGCTGTGCTCTATACGTGGGTGTGGCACTAACTCCAGCTCTACAAATCGGTTCCATTGCCGATCTTGGGGTTCGAGCTCCGTTTCAGACAAAGTGGAGTCTTCAAGCACAACCGCAGCTTTAATTCGAGTCAATACAAAGTCACGGAACTCACTATGCTCGCGGTCAAAACCACGAACGTGCCAACGCAGGCCATTGTCCACCAGCGTATGCGGCACAATTTCACGTATTGTTTCACCACTCGATAACGACACATAGGTGATACGCAAGGCTTTGCCTTTGTGGATGGCCTCGGTAACTTTCGCCACTATCGATAAACTCGGTTTGTTAAGGTGATAAGGCGCTTCACACGCAAAAGGCGGTTTTATCTTGCCAGTAAAGCCATCTCCGTACCCTTGGCTAATCGTCGCCAATGTTCGAACGACGTCGTAGTCGAACAAGGGTTCAAATGCTTCACCTCGCTTATGCACCTTGAGCTTTTGGTCATACTCAATGTTACCTGGTGCAAGCACTCTGTATAGCGCGAAGTCTTTCGTTGCTTGTGTAGCCGCTATGCTGAAGCGATCGACTAAATCTGCCCGTACCGCTTCTCCCTTAAACAATAAGGTGAAATCGATGTGAGCAATGCGATCCCGGATTGCTTGTGGCAACTGCGCTATCTTCGAAGCCCTATGTGACTTCGCCCCTACCGTTTGTTTCAGACCATCATTTATCATGCGTCTTGTTTATCCCATTCAAGCAATGTCTTAATACTCTGTTTATCAAGTCATGACTGGCATCGCATCATCACATTAAACTGATCCGCTCTACGCGGTTATTCATCCACAATGACTCAGTCATCTCTACGGGTTGAAGCTGGACTGATGGATATAAAACACGGAATTGGTTTCAACCTAATTAATTTTATTAGACCTTATCCTATCATAAATTATTTTGTAAGGAAGACTAAAAACCTACCGCAGAAGGGATTATCAGAATGTCGTAACGGGCAATTTCTGAAGGTGAAAATATGACAGGTAGCAGATTACGGATCAGCGATGAACTCTGGGGAAAATTAGCACCGCTTATCCCTGAACACAAAACCAATTATCCGCTCGGCACTCACCGCAAACGAGTTGATAACCGAGCTGCCATGAATGCCATATTCTTTGTACTCAGAACTGGCTGCCAGTGGAACGCCCTGAATGCCACGGGATATGTTCTTCGAGTTCTGCGCATCGGCACTTCCAGGAATGGCGTGATACCGGTGTCTTTGAACGCTTTTGGCAGAATGGTTTGCTTACCAGTGAATATCTGGACAGTATTGACTGGTCATGGTTGTCAATGGGCGGCTGCATGACCAAATCACCACTGTCGGGAACAAAAAAACTGCCCGCAATCCAACCGACAGAGGAAAACAAGGCGTAAAACGTAGCCTGCTTACGAATGCCAACGGGCTTCCCCTATCGCTGGTTGTTGCAGCAGCAAACACCCATGATATCAAACTGGTTGCAGATACACTAGATGCCCTTCAGACGGGGCGTCCGGGACAAAAACTGAGACTCTGTCTGGACAAAGGTTACGATGCAGGCTGGCTGAAAACCTACCTACAGAACCGCCATTACGAGCCGTATACCCAGTCCCGAAAAGAAGAGTCTGAGGACAGTAAAAACACAGACTTCAAATCCCATCGTTGGGTCGTCGAAGAACGCACAGTTGGATGAATAGCTTTCGCCGAATCCTGACCCGATGGGAAAAGAAGATCGAAAATTACGAGGCCATGTTGCGTTTTGCCTGTGGTCTCATCGTCTGGAATAAAGTCCTATTGAGATAGGCTCTTAGCGCTTTTCACTTTATAGGTCATCGTTTCGTATTTTGCAATTAACCCAAATGACTTCTCATGACCACAATCAAGCGTGGCTGGCGGATTGTTATCAAGCACGAAAGGAGCGGGAGCATTACCTATTGTGATGATCTCTATATTGAATACACGACCAGATCTCGATTAAAATTGATTTAATTATTATATGATTAGTGGGGGTTGTGGTGAATAGTCGTGTTGATTTAGGATATCCATCAGATATATATGATGAACTTAAAGAAAAGATATCTGAACTTATTGAGAAAATTGTAAAGAATGAAAGTGTTTTAAATACTCAATTAGTAGGCGAAAAACTTAACGAATCTAAACAAATCCTAAACTTTCAGCAAAAAGAAATTGAAAGGAAAATGGATGACTTAAAACGCAATGCTGAATGGGAGTATTTCACCATTGCATTTTTTGGTGAAACCAATGCAGGTAAATCGACACTCATAGAAGTATTGCGTCTGTTGTTTGCTGAAAACACTAAAAAAGAAATACAAGATAAATTCAAAGCACTTAAGAATGAATTTTCTTTAGATGAAGAGGCTTATAGCCAGTTAAAAAATGCTGATCATGAAATTAGTTCTAAAATTTTAGAAAATAGTCAAAAATTAAAGGAAATAGATGAAACCTATACACAGAAATTACAAGATTACCAAAAAATACTGAATACGCTTAAATATGAGAATGATGAGTACATTAAGGATCAATCATTACTGAATGAACAAGAACTTGAGGGTTTTAATACTCAGATTGTGTCTTTAAAAGAAACTGCTCAATATAAAATGAAAAGTATGTCATGGTGGTTAAAAATTCTTTATCTTTTTAAAAGACTAGAAGAAGAAAAACAAATTGGTGCGATTGAATTAGAGTTAATTAAACGAAAAGCTGAATTAGATTCTGAACTGAAAGTATTGAAGCATAAAATAGAAAAAGAATATGCTTTAAAAAAATCACATCTTACTATTATACAAGATGAATATGATGCAACGAGAAAAACAACAAGTATAATCTCTTTGCAGTTAGAAAATGAAAAGAAATCAGTTGAACAACAGTTACAGCAATTTGAAAAAATGTTGGGGAAGCTTAGAGAATTTGAAGATGGACAAATTATGGGGGATGGACGGAGTGATTTTACTCGAGAAAGTAAAGAATTTTTGTTTGATATTAACGGCATACAAGTAAAATTAATTGATGTTCCTGGAATTGAGGGTGATGAAAAACTAGTTGAGAATGAAATTTCTAATGCTGTAAAAAAAGCACATGCTGTTTTTTATATTACCAGTAAGGATGCAGCACCAAATGAAGGTACGCTTCAAAAAATAAAAAAACATCTAGCAGATCAGACAGAAGTTTGGACTGTTTACAATAAACCAGTTACATCACCTAGATCATTAAAAAATGGTTTGGTAAGTAATGATGATGAAAAGGGTGCATTAAATGATCTAAATAAATTAATGGAAAGCATATTAGATAAAAATTACAAAGATTATACAGTCGTTGCAGGATTGGCTGCATTTTATGCAGTAGCTAATTGTTTGGTTCCATTTAGTGAAAAACATCGTAATCAGATAAAATTTTTAAATAATTCAGACCGTAATGAACTAAAAGAAAAATCAGGTCTCAGCAACTTTCAAGAACATTTAGCTCAAAGAGTGATTGGGGATGTCCCTTCTAAGATTAAAGCAAGTAATTTTAATAAAGCAAACTATGTTTTGATGCAAACAGTAGAAAGATTAAATAATATTCATGATGATTTCTCTGATTTAAAACTGAAAATTGATAAGCAAGTGGTGGTTACTAAGCAGGAGATCGATAGCGAATACTTGGGCTTAGTTCAAGGTTTGAAGACTATGATAGATCAAAATATTCAAGATTTTGAGCATAAGACCCGTCAAAAAGTCTATAAGCAGATCGAAAATGATATTAGTAATGATGAATTTAAAGGTGTTTTGAAGAGTCAGATTGATAATAATCTTGAATTAGTGAGCAACAATTTAATAGCTGGATTTAAAGTTAATACTTCAACATTTGATGAAAAATTACAGGAAAAATTACTGAAACTTTCTTCTCGATTAGAAAGTATTCAAAATAACTTTAAAGCTGGTGATGTTAATGGTTTAAATAGTGATGTTTTATTGACGTTTGATATTAATAACGGCATTAATAAAATGGGGTTGCTTGGGGTGGGTATTGGTGTCGGTGTTGCAATGTGGTGGAATCCAGTAGGCTGGACAGCAATTGCTTTAACTGCTACTGGATTATTATTTAGCTTTGCAAAGGCAATTTGGAGCTTTTTTGATTCTGATTTTAAAAAATCAGAGCAAAAGAAAAGTACTAATAAAAATTTATCACATATTGTAAAAGAGCTTAAAAAAGTTGCTAGAGAAAATTTGAGTGACGTTGAAGCTAAACTTGAGCCTTCGTTATTGGATTTAAAGAAACAGTTAAATGAGCCAAGCAATCAAATTACCATGCTTATAGATGATATACAGCAATCAATCATAATGTTTAAAGCGTTATCAAATAATATTAGCAGCACTTATGAGGTAAAATAAATGTCTGAAACTTTAAGAAATCATAGAGATAATCAGGTTAAAGTAATCAATTTATTAAGCAAATTAGAAGGCTTCATCACAAAAGGGCAAGAGTTTGGTTTAGATGTATCAACAGATATTAAGGCTAAGTTACAGAATGCATTAAACACTCTGCAAGGTGATAAGCTAAAAATAGCACTTATAGGAGGATTTTCGGAAGGTAAAACCTCAATTGCTGCAGCATGGTTAGGTAAAATTGACCCTGAAACTATGAATATTAGTGCTTCTGAGTCATCAAACGCAGTTAAAATTTATAATATTGATAAAGAGTACCAACTTTTTGACACGCCTGGATTATATGGTTATAAAGAGCAGGTGAATACCGATGCTCAAGAAATTGAAAAATATAAAGATATTACTAAAAAATATGTAAGTGAAGCACATATTGTTCTTTATGTGATGAACTCTAAAAATCCTATCAAAGAGAGTCATATTGAAGATTTAAAATGGTTGTTTAAAGATTTGAACTTACTTCCAAGAACAGTGTTTGTTCTTAGTCGTTTTGATGAGGTTGCTGATGTAGAGGATGAGTTAGACTACCAAAATAAATTTAAAATTAAAGAGCAAAGTGTCAAAGAAAGATTATTCTCGATTTTATCTCTTTCTACACAGGAAACAAATGATTTAAATATTGTCGCTGTTTCAGCAAACCCATTTGATGAAGGTGTTAGTTATTGGATGGAAAATCGAGATGAATTTGAGCAACTATCACATATCAAATTGTTGCAAAATGCGACTAGTGAAATTGTGAAAAGACGTGGTGGTTATATTGGTTTAATCGAAGAAACTAGAAAGTCTATTATTAGTGATATTTTGATTAAGAAAATACCTGAAATTGAAGAGCAACAATCTCAATTGTCAAAAGAAATGGAAAAACTTAACCAAGTTTATGAAATTGAAACAGGTGCTTTAAATATAATTTCTAAAAAAATTGATAATGCAAAAACAAACTTAAGATCGCGTTTTAATGGATATTTTCAAGATTTAGTAATGCAGGCCCAAGGTACTAGCTTGGAGACTATCGGTGATTTTTTAGTGCGAGAAATAGGTGATGAAGGAGCTATCATTACTAGCAAAATTAATGAATATTTTCAAGATGAAACAAATCAAATCAATATTGCATTAAATACACAAGCAATTAATTTTAATGCAGAAATTGAAAATATTGATACAGCAGTTGGATCTTTAACGAAAAAAGGGTTTAATCATTTAGCTCAAAACATCAGGTTGAATAACACCATTATTTTGGCAGCAAGAGATGGATTAGTTGCTGCTGGTAAATTTGTTGGATTAAATCTTAAAGAAATCTTGAAATTTAAGCCTTGGGGAGCAATAAAATTAGCAAATAATATTAATAAAGCATTGCCTTTAATAGGGATAGCCATAGATGCTTGGGACACTTGGAATCAGGCAAAAAAGCTAGAAGCATTTCAGTTGGCAAAAAGTGATTTGATTAAAAACTTACAACGTCAGCAAAAAGAAATTTTAGAGCTAATTGATAAGGATGAGTTTATTGATAATTTCTTCCCTATTTATAAAGAACTGAAACTAAAAATTGAAGAGATTAAGTTGATGCATTCCGAACATTATAAAAAGACTAAGTCTTTTGCTTCATGGAGAAAGGAAGGAATGATTATTGAAGGGGAATTCAAAAATTTGAATTAAGTTTTAGTATCGTAATAAGGGAGAAATATCTCCCTTATTTATTTCAAGGAGCTACCCTAGATAAAGTTTAAATTTTACCTTTAACTATCTGTTTTAGCATAATTAATTGTTATTTTGCACTAGGTGTGTTAAATCGCCACTCACATTCCTTCAGATACAGCTCAAAATGAGCCTTCGGAATACCGTTAAATTTACGCATGTGACGCTTCGCTTGATTCCAAAAATTCTCAATGCCATTGATGTGGCCGGTCTTTTTCGTCGACAAACTGGGTGCTGTGATTGATCCTGTAATGCTTTAAATTGCTCACATCCAGTACGTCATAACTGGCAAAATTACCTGTGTAAACGATGTTGTCAGGGTAAATTTTTGACTCAATTATCGGAAGCAATGTGCGGGATTTGGCATCTCGTATAATCTTAGTATAAACCTTGCCACCATGCTTGAGAAGCCCGAAAACGAGACTGTCCTAATTTGTGTAAGTACCCTTTTTATATTATCTTATTGATTAAACTAAAGAAGGTACTGTCCACTCCCCTTTAATTGAGACACGTTAAATTAGAGTTTTCTAACTGTTGACGATAGGCCTCCGGTGGGAGGTGATTTAAACTTTCATGGGTTCGATTTTGGTTATAATCTTGCAGCCAAAACCACGCTAATTCTCGCACTTGGCTTAATGATTCAAATAAATACGCATTTAAAAACTCTCGACGGAACGAACCATTAAAACGTTCGATAAACCCATTTTGCTGCGGTTTTCCCGGTTGAATATGGCACAGTAAAATTTGGTTATCTTCACAATAATTCAATAAGTTAACTGAAATGAGTTCAGGGCCATTATCGACTCGGATCTGTTTCGGTAACCCTCTTTCGGCTTTTAAACGTTCAAGCACCCTGATGACGCGTTCAGCCGGTAATGACGTATCAACCTCAATCGCCAAGCATTCACGCGTTCCTTCATCAATAATGTTGAGAGTTCTGAAGCG
>NZ_JBIXLP010000074.1:0-114188 GCF_053543535.1 Providencia sp. AGC89 | reverse complement strand
TTCATATATATGAATTAACGTGTTAGTCACTCTTCAAGACTTAAAATCAAATATTTTTTTGATAGTGTCCTGTGAGTGCCCACACAGATTGTCTGATAAATTGTTAAAGAGCGTTGCGACTAAATCTGTTTGATTTTCGACTTCGAGGTCGTTGTCGCGAGGAGCCGTATAATACGTTTTCCTCTGTGAGAGTCAAGCAATTTTTTGCTTTTTCTTTTCAGAATCTCTCGCTACCGTTTCAGTGTTCATCGCGCTTTGCGTTGTCTTGTTCCCGGTCAGTGGTGGCGCATTATAGGGAGTCAGAAAAATCTGGCAAGTGTTTTTTGAAAAAAAAACCTCAAGTGATTATATTTTATACTTTACGCCCAATTCTCAAGCAAAAAACGCGGTTTTATACGTAATTTGATATAAAAAAGGTGGCTAATATTAGCCACCTTTTGATTCTATAATAATATCAATTACTGCTTAGCAACTATCTCGTCATTTTCTACATCTAAAATGACAGGTTTACCCGGTAATAACCTACCTGACAAAATTTCTTGTGCCAGAGGGTTTTCAATTTCTTGTTGAATAGCACGTTTCAATGGCCTTGCACCGAAGATTGGGTCAAAACCTGCCTCACCAATTTTCTCAAGTGCAGCTGGAGTCGCTGTCACTTCATAGCCGTGTTCTTCAAGACGTTTATATAAACGAGCTAACTGAATATTAGCAATATTCGTAATTTGCTCTTTACCTAATGGATGGAATACAACCACTTCGTCAATACGGTTAATAAACTCAGGTCTGAAACTATGGGATACCACTTCCATTACCATATCTTTCATTTCTGAATAACCGATCATGCCAAACCTTTCTTGGATTAAGTCAGAACCCAAGTTAGATGTCATGATAATTACCGTATTACGGAAGTCTACCGTTCTACCTTGACCATCAGTTAAACGCCCATCATCCAGTACTTGCAATAAAATATTGAAGACATCTGGATGCGCTTTTTCAACTTCATCCAATAAAATAACAGAATATGGACGACGTCTAACGGCTTCAGTTAAATAGCCACCTTCCTCGTAACCGACATAACCTGGAGGTGCACCCACTAAACGCGATACCGCATGTTTTTCCATAAATTCAGACATATCGATACGCACCATTGCGTCATCGCTATCAAACATAAAGTTCGCCAGCGCCTTACACAGCTCAGTTTTACCGACCCCTGTAGGCCCTAAGAACATAAATGAACCTATAGGTCTATTTGGATCAGATAAACCTGCGCGACTACGACGAATCGCATTAGATACAGCAACAACCGCTTCATCTTGACCAATAACACGTTGATGTAATTGCTGCTCCATACGTAACAGTTTTTCCCGTTCACTTTCAAGCATTCTTGATACAGGTATCCCAGTCCAACGCGCTAAAATTTCAGCAATTTCAACGTCAGTGACTTTGTTACGTAAAAGCTTCATGCTTTTATTTTCCGCTTTCGTTGCGGCTTCAAGTTGTTTTTCAAGCTCTGGAATGCGGCCATATTGCAATTCAGACATTTTAGCTAAATCGCCCATTCGGCGTGCTTTTTCCATCTCTATACGTGTATTCTCTAGTTCAGCTTTTATATGCTGTGTACCAGTAAGAGATGCTTTTTCTGCTTTCCATTCTTCTTCTAACGCAGAATACTCACGTTCTTTCTCTGTTAGTTCTTCCTCTAACATTTCAAGACGTTTTTTACTTGCGTCATCAGATTCTTTTTTCAGAGCTTGCTGCTCGAGTTTAAGCTGAATAATCCGACGTTCTAGTCTATCTAAGGATTCAGGTTTTGAATCCATCTGCATACGCAAACTTGCACCAGCCTCGTCAATTAAGTCAATAGCTTTGTCTGGCAGCATACGATCGGTAATATACCGATGGGATAATGTTGCCGCTGCGACAATTGCTGGGTCAGTAATTTGTACATGGTGATGTAGCTCATAGCGCTCTTTCAAACCACGTAAAATCGCAATAGTGTCTTCAACTGACGGTTCTGCGACATAGACTTTTTGGAAACGGCGTTCCAACGCAGGGTCTTTTTCAATATATTGGCGATATTCATCTAACGTTGTCGCACCAACACAGTGTAATTCACCGCGAGCTAGCGCAGGTTTTAACATGTTGCCGGCATCCATTGCACCGTCAGCTTTACCAGCACCAACCATGGTGTGTAATTCATCAATAAATAGAATGACATTACCTTCTTGCTTTGCAAGGTCATTCAAAACGCCTTTTAAACGTTCTTCAAATTCACCACGGTATTTAGCGCCAGCAATTAGTGCGCCCATATCGAGTGAAAGTACACGTTTGTTTTTTAACCCTTCAGGAATTTCACCATTAACAATACGCTGAGCTAAACCTTCAACAATCGCAGTTTTACCAACACCGGGTTCACCAATAAGTACTGGGTTATTTTTAGTACGGCGCTGCAACACTTGGATCGTACGACGAATTTCTTCATCACGACCAATCACAGGGTCTAATTTACCTTGTTCTGCTCGCTCGGTTAAATCGACAGTATATTTTTTCAAAGCTTGGCGCTGGTCTTCAGCGCTTTGGTCATTCACTTTTTCTCCACCACGCATCTGTTCTATTGCCTTTATTAAGTTATCTTTATTAACACCTGCTGCTTTGAGCATGTCTGCTAATGTTGTATTGGCTTCTAAAGCGGCGATAAGAAATAATTCTGAGGAGATAAATTCATCCCCATGCTTTTGTGCCAATTGGTCACATAAATTCAAATGACGCATTAAGTCACTTGATGGTTGAACATCCCCCGCAACACCTTGCACCTGAGGCAAACGTTCCAATGCATCTTCAATCTTTTGCTTAAACTGCACAGCATTAACGCCTAGCGTTGTCAGTAAAGGACGAACAGTGCCACCGTCTTGATTAAACAAGGCACTTAATAGATGAATTGGTTCGATAAATTGGTTTTCGCGCCCAAGGGCTAATGATTGGGCGTCAGCGAGAGCTTGCTGGAATTTATTAGTTAAACGGTCCAGACGCATAACACCTCCGATAAATGAGATTAAATTTGCTACTGGTTACTAAATGAGGTCTATTTTTAACTATTCAAGTTTTGCATGGGATTATTTTTATTATATTTGTTAATTTAGATTATAACTCTAAAATTAGTTGGATACCCATATTAGAGAGGCCATTCTGCCCGTTTTTCCTTCACGTCTATAGGAAAAAAATCTGTTTTCATCCGTTACTGTACAAAAATCACCACCATAAATGGCATTAATTCCCATCGTACTCAGTTTTTTACGTGCTAATAAATAGATATCGGCTAAATATTTTCCATTATGGGGAGTAAAAGCTGAGGCCAAATCAGACGATTGATTAACAAATGCGTCTTTCACTTCGCCGCCAACTTCAAATTTCTCAGCTCCGATCGCAGGCCCTAACCATGCCATAATTTCATTTGTTGGGCTGACAAATTGGCTCACCGTATTCTCAAGTACACCATTGCATAAACCTCGCCAACCCGCGTGTGCCGCTGCGACTTCACTACCTGCCATATTACAAAAAAGCACGGGTAAACAGTCTGCGGTCATGATTGCACAAACCTGACCTTTTTGATTGGTATATACCGCATCAGCTTGTTTATTCTTGATTTTACTGCCATCAAGATGAAGCACGCGGGTACCGTGTACTTGCTCAAGCCACACCGGTTGTTGCGGTAATTGAGCAAGTTTAACTAAACGTTGGCGATTTTCACTGACGGCCTCAAAGCGATCCTCAACGTGATCACCTAAATTTAAGCTATCAAAAGGTGGTAGGCTCACACCACCAGCACGGGTCGTACTACAGCTTGATACACTTTTAGGCTGTGGCCAGTCAGGGAAAATCAATATGCTCATTACCAGTCCATATCGTCTTTGTGAAGTTCAGTATCTGCCTTTAAGGCATCAATAAGCTTAACCATATCATCCGGTAACGGTGCATGCCACTCCATTTGAATACCTGAAATTGGGTGATACAGGCGCAACATAGTCGCATGCAGTGCTTGCCTATCAAAGCTACGCATGACTTCGAAGAACTCTTCTGTTGCGCCTTTTAATGGACGCGGACGACCGCCATATAAAGGATCTCCAATTAAAGGATGATTAATATGAGCCATATGGACACGGATTTGGTGAGTTCGACCTGTTTCCAAACGTAAACGTAAACGAGTATGAGCTCTAAAATGCTCCATCACACGGTAATGTGTCACCGCAGGTTTCCCCATTGGATGAACAGCCATGTGGGTTCTTTTGGTTGGATGGCGTGAGATTGGCTCTTCCACCATGCCACCAGCAGTCATGCGGCCTACCGCTACGGCTTCATATTCACGCGTAATTTCTCTGCGTTGTAACGCTTCAACTAAATGAGTTTGCGCAGGAACCGTTTTTGCAACAACCATCAAGCCAGTCGTGTCTTTATCTAAACGGTGGACGATACCCGCTCTTGGTACATCGGCAATTTCAGGGTAACGATACAATAATGCGTTAAGGATCGTCCCATCTGGGTTGCCAGCGCCAGGATGAACAACTAAATTACGTGGTTTATTAATAATTAGGATATCTTCATCTTCATAAATAACATTAAGTGGGATATCTTGAGGCTCCCAGCGATTATCTTCTTCGATAAGGGCATCGATTAAAATTTGTTCGCTACCAAAAACTTTTTCTTTTGGCTTATTGATAACTTTGCCATTAACCTGCACTCTATCAGCTAAAATCCATTCTTTTATGCGTGAACGAGAATAATCAGGGAACAATTCGGCTAAAGCCTGATCTAAACGTTGACCAAGCTGTGATTCAGCGATAGTTGCACTAAGTTGTACTTGTTGAGCCATAAATTAATCTACTTTTTTGGTGTTTGTATTTTGACGGCACAGCCGTTTCATTTAAAATATATGCTATTGTAACTCGAATTTTGCCGGGAGCCTTATGGATAGTCTCCCTCGAAACACTCAGAGGATAACCTACACGTGATGATACGTATGAAAAATCTGGTGGCCGCTGCCACGTTAAGTCTGGTCTTAGTCGGCTGCTCCAGTAACAATGAAGTCAGTCCTGATAGCTCCCCAGCTGAAATTTATAGTACGGGTCAGCAAAAATTACAGGACGGCAACTTTAAAGCTGCTATCAAACAATTTGAAGCACTCGATAACCGTTATCCATTTGGTCCATATGCTCAGCAGGTCCAATTAGACCTCATTTACGCATATTATAAATCAGCAGAGCTGCCAATGGCGATAGCTGCGATTGACCGTTTCATGCGTTTGAACCCAACTCACCCAAATATTGACTACGTCCTTTACATGCGTGGTCTTACTGCTATGGCATTAGATGATAGTTTACTGCAAGGGCTCTTTGGTATCGACCGCTCAGATAGAGATCCACAACATGCACGCGTTGCATTTAAGGACTTTAGCCAATTAGTTCGCTACTATCCTAACAGTTTATACTCAAATGATGCGAGTAAGCGTTTAGTCTACTTAAAAGACCGCTTAGCGAAATTCGACCTTTCCGTGGTTGAATACTACAACAAACGCGGGGCTTATGTCGCGGTTGTTAACCGTGTCCAACAGATGCTAAAAGATTACCCAGACACAGAAGCAACACGTAATGCCTTGGCATACATGGAAATTGCTTATAAAGAAATGGGGTTAAATCAAGAAGCGACTAAGGTTGCGAATATTATTGCAGCAAACCCACAATAATATAACCGAGTAATCTTAAACAGCAGCCTTGGCTGCTGTTTTTCTTTGTTTGCTATTTTGAGACTAACAATACTTTCATTGGCTTAATTTTAACCCAAAAAAAGTTCCGACTATTTGCCGTATCGATAGCCAACTTAACCAGTTTGTCTTAATCTACTCATTTTGGCAATGCTTTTTCACCCCTTTTATACGTGAAATCACACTTCAAATGTACCGACTCCCTCCCCTTAATTAGATGTGATCTATATCAATTTTTTATTAGAGATAATAGGTATTCTGGACTCATCAAAGACGGAAACAATGAGAGGTAACTATATGATAGTGAACATTACTAGCAAACAAATGGATATTACCCCAGCAATTCGCGAGCACATTGAGAACCGTCTAACAAAACTTGATAAGTGGCAAGTCTCACTCATTAACACTCACGTAGTGTTATCAAAAGAGCCACAAGGTTTCATGGTTGATGCAAACATAAAAACAGCGACAGGTAAACTGGTCGCAAGCGCCAAACATGAAGATATGTACGTTGCAATTAATGAACTAATTAACAAACTCGAAAGACAACTTAATAAAGTGCAACATAAAGGAGAATCAAGAAGAGCCAACAATAGTGTAAAAGAAGCGAACCTCGTTACGTTATAATTTTATATTATCTATCAACTTATCTTGAACCTTGTAAACGCGCCTACTATAGGCGCGTTTTTTTGTGTTCTTAACCTTTTTTATTGACATCTTATTAAGTATCGGGTCTATTTAATACAGGTCTAATAATAGGTGTTGCAGATGAATCTTAATTTTGTCTTTTTTTTCTTCTTTTTTAGTGACTCTTAAATAAGGGGCTTTTGTCGTTCGAGAAAAAAAGAAGACAAGATTAGAAAGCCCCCAGCTAGGGGGCTTTTTTATATCATGATATTTACAGGGTGGGCAGAATGGATAACAGTAATAATCTACTGAAAGTAAGAGAGAAAATCAGCCAATTGGATAGTGAATTACTTGGCCTTTTGGCAAAACGTCGTGGTTATGCCGTTGAAGTGGCAGAAACAAAGATTGATGATAACCGCCCCATTCGAGATAAAGATCGCGAACGCCAACTCCTTGATGTTTTGATTAATAAAGGCAAACCCCTTGGACTAGACGGGTTTTATATTACTCGTCTATTTCAGATGATTATCGAGGACTCGGTTCTCACACAACAAGCCATTTTACAAAAACATTTAAATCTAACGCCAAGTGATACGGCTAGGTTTGCTTTTTTAGGCCCTAAAGGTTCTTACTCACACATCGCCGCTCGTCAATACTCTGCACGCCATTTTGATCAACTAGTTGAATGTAGTTGTCATAAATTCCAAGATATATTTTCATTGGTTGAAAGTGGGCAAGCTGAATACGGTATTTTACCGATAGAAAACACCAGTTCCGGTGCAATTAATGATGTTTACGATTTACTGCAGAATACAACATTATCAATTGTTGGCGAAATTCGACTACCAATTAACCATTGCCTTTTAACAACGGGCAATACTGATTTAAGCTTAATTGATACGGTGTATAGTCATCCGCAACCATTCCAACAATGTAGTCAATATTTAGCACAATACCCCCACTGGAAGATTAAATATTGCGACAGCACATCCACTGCGATGCAAATGGTAGCAGAACAAAATTTACCTAACGTCGCGGCGCTAGGCAGTGAAGCTGGGGGGGCTTTATATAATTTAAGTGTAATAGAGCATAGCCTTGCCAATCAACAGATAAATATGACCCGTTTTATTGTAGTCGCTCCACAACCGATTGAAGTAACAGAACAAGTTCCTGCTAAAACCACGTTATTAATGACTACAGGTCAACAAGCAGGTGCTTTAGTTGATGCACTGGTTATTCTAAAAAACAATCAGATAATAATGAGTAAATTAGAATCTCGCCCAATTAACGGTAAACCTTGGGAAGAGATGTTTTACGTTGATGTGCACGCTAATTTGCGTTCAGAAAATATGCAACAAGCTTTAAAAGAGCTATCAGCAATTACACGCTCAATAAAAGTATTGGGTTGTTACCCATCAGAGAATGTTGTCCCCGTTGAGCCAGAAAAGATCACACCTTAATTGTCTATATCAAAATACGTTGGCTGCACAGGTAGTTGTGCAGCCTTATCATCAGATTTGCAACGATTCTATTGTACTAATTAATAGCTTTTATTTTAAAGTAATTCACTAGTTCTTTTAAGTGGAATGCCTGCTCATTTAATGAGTCTGCTGCCACAACAGATTCCTCTACCAAGCTAGCGTTTTGCTGCGTTGTTAAATCAAGTTGCCCGACAGCACTATTAATCTGTGCAATCCCATCACTTTGTTCTCGGCTCGCTTGGCCAATTTCTCGTAGTAATGTGTTCATCTCTTTTACACTGTCAATCATTCCATAAATTTGATCAGTGGCTTTTTCAACTAAATCCATACCGTCTTGAGTTTGGGATGAAGAATTTTCAATAAGCTCGCGAATGTCACTAGCTGATGCCGCACTTTTTTGAGCTAGCAGCCTGACTTCGCCAGCGACGACAGCAAAACCACGGCCGTGCTCCCCTGCTCTAGCGGCTTCAACTGAGGCGTTTAATGCCAAAATATTTGTCTGAAATGCAATTGAATCAATCAGATTAATAATTTCTGTCATTTGTAACGATGATGTATTGATAGCCCGCATTTTATTAGTTACTTGACTCATCATATCACCATTGTTTTGTACTATGATTGCGGCTTGATCAGCCAACATACTTGCTTCGTGAGTATGCTCTGTTGTGTTTTGGACTGTTGAAGTAATTTGTTCCATTGAGCTCGCGGTTTCTTCAACAGATGCAGCTTGCTCTTCTGTACGAGACGCTAAATTTTGGTTTCCTGCAACAATTTGCCCTGCCGCAGCCGAAATACTCTCCGAACCTTGTTGAACTTCTTGGACAATTTCTAACAAACGCCCCTTCATGTCGTTGAGTGCTTGCAGCAGCACACCAGTTTCATCTTTTGAGGTTACTTGCATATCTTTAGTTAAATCGCCGCTTGCTATGGCTTGAGCAAAATGGACTGCATTTTCTAGAGGGCGAGTAATAATGGTAGTAATAAACCAACCAACTACACAGCCAATCCCAATACTGAAGAGCGACAATACCGCAAGCAGTATCTTATTACTTTCATAGTCAGCATTCACATTACGACCGATCTCTTGCATTTGTAGGTCTTGAATAGCCATTAGCGTCTGAATTTGCTCACGGTATTCGCGTTGAATACTAGAGGTTTTTGTCATCATTTCATCAATTGCAGCTTGGCGATTATTTTGCTGCAAGAATGCATTCATACGGGCTTGTGATGCATGGAATTGCTGACGAATTCCCCGTAGATCGGCCAATATTTCTTTAGAACGATCATCCGTTACACTACTTTCCAGTTTTTCCAGTAACTCCGTTATCTTAAGTGTAATTTTAGAGAGTTCTTCACGACGTTTATCGCTACCTCTATCATCAAGCAAAATAAGCTCTTGTATCCCAATAAAAGAATAAAAGTTATCCATCATTTGCCCTGCGGTCGATGCAATTGGATAGCTTTCATAAAGCACCTGCTTCATTCCTTCGTTTGCACGGTTCATGTTTGCCAAAGAAAATATTGAGCTCAAGATAATAAGCGCAACAAACCCGCCAAATGCTATCGTTAACTTCATACTGATTTTGAGATTCTTAAAAGACATATGTTTACCACACTAGCCATCATTTAATGATTAGTGTTATCGGTAAAGCCAGCCAAACCTTTATCATTTAAATCGATCGATTTATAAATATCAATTTTAAAAATTGATTAATTTAGAATTAAATAGTGGATAACTTGCTTTTTGAGAAGCTAAGGATATTATTCGAGAGAAACTACAGAAATAAGTACAATTACTTATTTTAAATAAATAATCAGAATTAGATTGTCTAAAATTAGTATTTGTAAGGCATAACAATGCATTCGCAGAAGAAATAAAGCCTCCTACCGCAAGAAATACGATAGAAGGCGAGGAATGATTATTTACGGTTATCGTTCGCTCTTTGCAATAACGACTGACTTTCTTTCATAAAATGGTGGGCATCTTCACCAAACCATTCACTAACATGATTAAATTGGCGAATAAATTCCGCTTTATCTTTGCTTTCAAGTAAGTCAATTGAGTTTCCTAACAACTGATGGTAACGACGGATCAACTCAACATTTTCTTCAGAAGACATAATGATATCTGCGTATAGCTGCGGGTCTTGCGCGAATAACCGCCCAACCATCGCTAATTCTAAGCGATAAATAGGTGACGATAATTCAAGCAATTGCTGCAAGTCGATATTTTCTTTCGCTAAATTTTGCCCATACGTAAAGGTCGTAAAATGACGTAACGCTTGGATAAAGCTCATGTTTTTATCGTGTTCTTTTGCCGAAATTTCTTTCAGTCTAGCTCCCCAAACTAATAACTGCTCAAGGAACCATTGATAAGATCCAGCACCACGGCCATGACAATAGGCAAAGACCTGCTTTGCAACACTACCAATATCAGGACCAAACATTGGGTGAAGCCCCAATACTGGCCCATCATGAGCCGCTAACATAGCGTCTAGTGGTTGCTGCTTAATAGAAGCGATATCCACTAAGATTGTGTCTTTGTCTAGTTTGGGTAATTTGTTGATCACTTGAACCGTCAAATGAATAGGTACACTCACCATTACTATACTAGCGCCCGCGACAATCGACTCGGCCTTAGACCAATCATTTTCAGTTAATGACTTAACTTGATAGCCCGATAAAGTGAGGAGACGATGAAATAACCGCCCCATTTTTCCATCGCCACCGACAATGACTATCGGCCCTGCTGATGGGTTCAATGTTTTGAACCCTTTATCATTTTCACGAGCATAGGACTCACGCATGACCCGCCGAAGAATATCCTCGATAAGATCAGGAGGGACCCCCATTCGCTCAGCTTCAGCACGACGAGCAGCTAACATGCTTGATTCACGTTCAGGCACGTATATTGGTAACCCATGTAAGCTTTTTACCTCACCGACCTCAGCAACCAATTGCAGCCTTTTTGCCAATAAATCTAATAAAGATTTATCAACCTCATCAATTTTTTCCCGTAAATGGGATAATTCAGCAGACATACCAATACCCTGATCAGCTCACTTTACTCAGTTTTTGTGCGCGTTGTTCTAGCACTGGTAGCAGTGCTTGATGCAAATTGCGCAATACAGTTTCTGTTGTTTGCCAATTAATGCAAGCATCTGTCACAGAGACGCCGTATTTCATCATATCACGTGCTTGTTCAGACGTTTGATTACCTTCATTAATATGGCTTTCTAACATAATACCTGTAATTGACTCATTACCATTAACAATTTGTTCAATAATTGAATCAACAACCTGTGGCTGACGGCGGTAGTCTTTATTCGAGTTGCCATGGCTACAATCCACCATTAACGATGGTGCTAAGCCCGCTTTTTTCATTTCAACTTCACAAGCTGCAATATCTTCAGCTTCATAGTTAGGCTTTTTACCGCCACGTAATATAACATGGCCATTACTATTACCTTTTGTGTGTAATAAACACACTTGACCAGATTGGTTAATCCCCATAAAACGGTGAGGCATAGCAGCAGCTTTTAATGCATTGATTGCCGTAGATAAACTACCATCAGTTCCGTTTTTGAAGCCAACAGGCATAGATAAACCAGATGCCATTTCACGGTGAGTCTGAGATTCTGTTGTTCTAGCACCAATTGCAGACCAGCTAAATAAATCCCCTAAGTATTGTGGATTATTAGGGTCTAATGCTTCAGTTGCTAATGGCAGCCCCATATTGACTAAGCTGGTTAATAAATCACGAGCAATATGTAACCCCTTTTCCATTTCAAAAGAACCGTCCATGAATGGGTCACTAATTAAACCTTTCCAGCCTACTGTAGTACGAGGTTTTTCAAAGTACACGCGCATCACAATATATAAGCTATCACTTAATTCTTCGGCTAATTTTTTCAGGCGCTCACCATATTCAATAGCGGCATCCACATCATGGATTGAGCAAGGACCACATACCACGAGTAAGCGAGGGTCACGTTGGTGAATGATGTCGGCAATCACTTGGCGCGATGTCGCAATGGCATGCAGGCTGCTGTGACTCAGCGGATATTTCTGTTTCAGACTCTCAGGAGTAATTAATACCTGCTCATCTTGAATATTCACATTGTTGAGTACATCTTTTTGCATGATCATTTTTTACCTACTTATTAGCTTATATTTGTTTATTGTGATTAAGTGCGTGTTAATAACATACCATGCATCGTAAACAATTCAATCCATTTATGTAAAATATTTCCACTTTCGTATAAAATTATTTACACCAATATAAAATATTGAATAAATTGAATTTTTACATTAATTTAACATTTCAATACTTTAATAAATCAAATAAAAACAAACAATGTGTAATTATTTATTTACATATAGGGTAAATTATCAGCTATATTCTAAATAGTTCGAGGTGTAGCAAGGCGGCAAAGGAATGAGGCGCTAGGAGCATACACAAGTATGTGACTAGTGCGAATGAGTGCTGCCAACACAACTACAACTTGAGATAAACTCTCTCAGCTATATTCTAAATAGTTCGAGGTGTAGCAAGGCGGCAAAGGAATGAGGCGCTAGGAGCATACACAAGTATGTGACTAGTGCGAATAAGTGCTGCCAACACAGCTAGGACTTAAGATAAACTCTCTCAGCTATATTCTAAATAGTTCGAGGTGTAGCAAGGCGGCAAAGGAATGAGGCGCTAGGAGCATACACAAGTATGTGACTAGTGCGAATAAGTGCTGCCAACACAGCTAGGACTTAAGATAAACTCTCTCAGCTATATTCTAAATAGTTCGAGGTGTAGCAAGGCGGCAAAGGAATGAGGCGCTAGGAGCATACACAAGTATGTGACTAGTGCGAATAAGTGCTGCCAACACAGCTAGGACTTAAGATAAACTCTCTCAGCTATATTCTAAATAGTTCGAGGTGTAGCAAGGCGGCAAAGGAATGAGGCGCTAGGAGCATACACAAGTATGTGACTAGTGCGAATGAGTGCTGCCAACACAGCTACAACTTGAAATATGACGAATATAGTGACAAATATAAAAAGGCCCGCATCTGCGGGCCTCTCTCATAACATAACTTTCGGATGTAGCGAAAGCGTATTACTTGGCGTTCAGACGCTCTTTGATACGAGCTGCCTTACCAGAACGCTCACGCAGGTAGTACAGTTTAGATCTGCGAACAGCACCACGACGTTTAACAGCAATGCTATCTACGACTGGAGAGTGAGTTTGGAATACACGCTCAACACCTTCGCCGTTAGAAATTTTACGAACAGTGAATGCAGAGTGCAGACCGCGGTTACGAATAGCGATAACCACGCCCTCGAATGCCTGCAGACGTTTTTTAGAGCCTTCAACGACCCATACCTTAACTTCCACGGTGTCACCCTGACGGAACGAAGGTACGTCCTGCTTCATTTGCTCGTCTTCAAGTTGTTTAATAATATTGCTCATAATAACTCTCTTACCCTAGGTAAACTGATATGTTTAGACAATTAATTGTCTGGATTCATTTGTTGCTCGGACTGATATTCATTTTGGAATTCAGTCAGCAACATCCTCTGCTCGTCAGTCAGAGCTAGGCTTTCCAGAAGCTCAGGTCTTCTAAGCCAGGTACGACCAAGTGATTGTTTCATGCGCCAACTATCTATTTTGGCATGATTCCCTGAAAGCAGTACCTCAGGAACTTGCATGCCATCTAACACTTCAGGGCGGGTATAATGTGGACAATCTAACAAGCCATCAGCAAAAGAATCTTCTTGTGCAGAAGCTTGATGACCAAGTACCCCCGGAATAAACCGCGAGACTGAGTCTATCAACACCATAGCAGGGAGTTCCCCACCACTGAGAACGTAATCACCAATTGACCATTCTTCGTCAACTTCGGTTTGAATAATACGCTCATCAATACCTTCATAGCGACCACAAACAAGAATTAGCTTCTCATTGGTTGCTAGTTCGCAAACGCCGTCTTGACTTAATTTGCGCCCTTGAGGTGAAAGATAAATAACCTTTGCACCAACACCGGCCTCAGTTCTTGCTGTGTTGATTGCATCCTTTAAAGGTTGAACCATCATCAGCATACCTGGACCACCTCCATAGGGGCGATCATCGACTGTTTTATGCCTATCATGGGTAAAATCCCTAGGATTCCAGCACTCAACAGTCAGCAGGCCATTTTTCACTGCCCGACCAGTTACCCCGTACTCGGTTATTGCGCGGAACATTTCGGGAAACAGGCTAATTACACCAATCCACATAATTTAGTCCCACTTATCAAAACCGTTCAACCGGAGATTTAAAAACCAGGATCCCAATCCACTTCAATAAGTTTGGCATCGAGATCGACTTTCTTGATAACCTGCCCATCAAGAAACGGAACTAACCGCTCCTTGATGCCAAATGCATCTTTTAAATTCGCCTTAATAACTAGTACATCATTTGAACCAGTTTCCATCATGTCAGTAACAATACCAAGGCCATACCCTTGTAACGTAACAACTTGGCAACCCATAAGGTCTTTCCAGTAGTATTCGTTTTCTAACTCAGGAAGTTGGGTTGAATTCACCGCAATTTCAAAGTTAGTCAAGAGTGCTGCTGCGTCGCGGTCATCGACCCCACCCAGCTTAACAATGATATCCTTGTTATGATGTTTCCAATCTTCAATTTCAATGTGTTGCCATTGACCTGAACGTTGGATAAACCAAGGCTGATAATCAAAAATACTTTCAGCATGTTCGGTGGACGAAAAAACTTTGAGCCAACCGCGAATACCGTATGCTGCACCTAATTTGCCCAATACAATTGGGTTTTCAGGTGGCAGTAACTTAGTTTGCTTGCTCATTGTTACCACCGTGACAGATTAAGCTACTTTCTTAGCTTGTTTGACCAGTTGTGCAACACGGTCAGAAATAGTTGCGCCTAAGCCAACCCAATGCTCAACACGGTCCAGATCTAAACGCAGTTCTTCTGCTTGACCTGCTGCGATCGGGTTGAAGAAACCGATACGCTCAATGAAACGACCGTCACGCGCATTGCGGCTATCGGTTACAACGATTTGGTAGAACGGACGTTTTTTAGCGCCGCCACGAGATAAACGAATTGTTACCATAACATCCTCATTAGTTAACAAAACAACCAGACTCCATCGAGGGATAGAGTCCGGCTGTCATATAAAAAGCCCGAAAAGTTTACTCACTTTGACGCAAAAATCAATCAAAAGTACGTTTTGTTTGAGGCTTTATTGTTTAACGCCCCGGAAAACCCGGAGGCATCATACCCTTCATACCGCGCATCATCTTGGCTAAGCCGCCTTTTTTCATTTTCTTCATCATGCGCTGCATATCATCAAATTGTTTTAAGAGGCGGTTCACCTCTTGTACTGTTGTACCAGAACCTGCTGCGATACGACGTTTACGTGAACCTTTAATAATTTCCGGTTTCTCACGCTCTTTACGCGTCATAGAATTAATCATCGCTTCCATTCGAACAGTGATTTTATCATCCATTTGCGATTTGACGGCATCAGGTAATTGGGACATCCCCGGCATTTTACTCATCATACTCGCCATGCCGCCCATATTACGCATTTGCTTTAATTGGCTCAGGAAGTCATTTAAATCAAAGCTATCACCCGTTTTTAGCTTTTTCGCTAATTTTTCAGCTTCATCACGGTCAACTTTATGTTCGATCTCTTCAATCAGAGAAATCACATCCCCCATACCAAGGATACGGGAAGCGACACGCTCAGGGTGAAAAGGCTCTAAGGCATCAGTTTTTTCACCAACCCCTAAGAATTTAATTGGCTTGCCTGTGATAGCACGGATTGACAGTGCCGCACCGCCTCGAGCATCCCCATCAACTTTGGTTAATACAACCCCTGTCAGTGGTAATGCTTCATTAAACGCTTTTGCAGTATTTGCCGCATCTTGACCTGTCATTGCATCAACGACAAATAAGGTTTCAACGGGTTTGATAATGCGGTGAACTTCTTGGATTTCCTCCATCATCGCTTCATCAACGTGTAAACGACCGGCGGTATCCACTAACAACACATCATAGAATTGTAACTGTGCATGTTTTAATGCTTTTTGTACGATGGCTGCGGGTTTTTCCTGTGCATCGGAAGGGAAAAAATCAACCCCAACAGATTGAGCTAATGTTTCTAGCTGTTTGATCGCCGCAGGGCGATAAACGTCAGCTGAGACCACCAGTACCTTTTTCTTTTGTTTTTCTTTTAAATGCTTACCAAGCTTGGCAACACTGGTCGTTTTACCCGCACCTTGCAAGCCGGCCATTAAGACTACCGCAGGCGGTTGCGCAGATAAATTAAGCTGATGGTTTTCATCCCCCATCGACCTAGTCAGTTCATTTTGAACAATTTTAATAAATTCTTGGCCAGGTGTTAGGCTTTTATTAACATCTTGACCAACAGCACTTTCTTTGACTTTTTGAATAAATTCACGGACAACTGGCAAAGCAACGTCTGCTTCCAGTAAGGCCATGCGAACTTCGCGTAATGTGTCTTTAATATTGTCATCAGTAAGGCGTCCCCGCCCACTGATATTGCGCAACGTGCGCGATAGTCTGTCAGTTAAATTATCAAACATATGTCTTAGCTCAATTCTGTTGATGGGCCGATGCTCAGCCTGATCTGGTTGCTAATACAGCTAATTTCAAGTGTATTGGTTATAACGACTTGAATTATAAGTATCAATCCTTTCATAATCATGAAAGAAAAACCAACGCTAAAATAATTCGGGCAAAATAATTATGCTATTGTAACATGCCCATTGTTTTTTCGCTGCCCCCTGTTTGAAACTGATGATACAGGTTATTATGGTTCTAATTTATGGTGATAAATCAAATCAGTTGGCGCATGAAGTGCTATCAACAACGAATATGCTGTGATTAGCCCGTCCAATGGTTGGAGCCTACACCCGTACAAGTTATACTATGTAATAACTTTCCACTAACCAAGAACAACGACACTATACTATGCCCGTATTTGCAGTCATAGCAGTTTGTACATACATGGTCAGTCTGCTACTGATCGTCCCCGGTCAAGTGCGTAAGCAGCCATTCTATCGTCGCCTAGCGATTTTGCTTGCTGTTATTGCGTTAGTGACTCATGCAATAACACTGAAATTACTTATTTTCAGTGAGGCCGAGGGGCAAAATCTCACACTGTTGAATCTAGGTTCTGCGGTTAGCTTGCTTATGTGTGTGATTATGACCGTTGTGGCTTATTGGGGAAAAGCCTGGTACTTAACTCCGATTGTATATAGTTTTGCTATCATTAATTTAATGTTATCCACCATCATGCCCGGTGAGTTTATTACTCATCTAGAAGCGAGCGTCCCTCTATTCGTTCATATCGGCTTAGCTTTATTGAGCTATGCAACGTTGCTCATTGCAGCGTTATATGCTCTCCAAGTGGCGTTGATTGACCACCAATTAAAAAATAAAACCTTAAAATTTAGCCCAGATATGCCACCCATGATGGTTGTAGAACGCAAGATGTTTCATATCACTCAGGTTGGTGTGATTTTGCTTACATTAACCTTATGCACAGGCTTTATTTATATGGATAATATTTTTGGTAAAGAAAATATCCATAAATCAGTATTATCTGTTATTGCTTGGTTTGTTTATATTACTTTGCTTTGGGGGCATTTCCATGGTGGATGGCGGGGTAAACGCGTGTTGTTTTTCCACGTTGGGGGCTCCATTATCTTAACAATGGCTTTTTTTGGTAACCGCCTTATACAGGAATTTATAATATTTTGACAACTAAACCACCATTAGCCTCATATAAGGAACCTTGTTTTGGATGATGTGTCTACCAGTACGCTAATCATCATATTGATTGTTTTAATTTTTATGTCGGCCTATTTCTCTGCTTCCGAAACAGCGATGATGACATTAAACCGCTATCGTTTAAAACATTTAGCAAAACATGGCAATAGCTCTGCGATCCGCGTCGAAAAATTACTCAAGCACCCCGATAAACTCTTAAGTTTAGTGCTTATTGGCAATAATTTGATCAATATTGTCGCCTCTGCATTAGCGACGATTATCGGCATGCGTTTATACGGTAATGCCGGTGTAGCAATGGCGACGGGGATTCTAACATTTGTGATCCTTATATTTGCCGAGGTTATGCCTAAAACACTCGCTGCGCTGTATCCAGAAAAAATTGCGTTTCCTAGCAGCTACCTTTTAAAGCCACTACAAGTCATTATGATGCCGATTGTGTTGGCATTTAATACCATTTCAGCCTTGTTGTTACGTTGTATAGGTATACGGTCGCTAACTGCCCGTACGGATGCCGTCAACAAGGAAGAATTGCGGACCATTGTTAACGAATCAAAGCATAAAATTAGCCGTCGCAACCAAGACATGCTGATTTCAATATTGGATTTAGACAAAGTCACCGTTGGCGATATTATGTTGCCAAGAAATGAAATTGTGGGCATTGACGTAAATGATGACTGGAAATCAATTATTCGACAGCTAACGCATTCACCTCATGGACGTATAGTGCTTTATCGTGATTCCCTTGATGATTCCATTGGTATTTTGCGTGTTCGAGAAGCCTATCGTTTGATGATGGAAAAACGCGAGTTCAACAAGCAAAATCTGATTAAAGCAGCTGATAATATCTATTTCATCCCGAATAGTACGCCACTTAATATTCAACTTGTTAATTTTCAGCATAACAAAGAAAAGCTAGGCATCATTGTTGACGAATATGGTGAAATTCAAGGTCTTATTACTGTCGAAGATATCTTAGAAGAAATTGTAGGGGACTTTACAACATCTATGTCGCCATCACTAGCTGAAGAGGTTTTGCCACAAAGCGACGGTAGCGTACTTGTAGACGGTTCTGCCAATATCCGTGAGCTAAATAAGGCATTCGATTGGAATCTCCCTATTGATGGCCCTAGGACGGTTAATGGCATGGTATTAGAGGTGATAGGTGATATCCCTCAACCTGAAGAGCAAATCGTGGTAGGCCATTACCTTATCGAGGTATTAGTCATGAGCGAAAATATTGTTAAGCAAGTCAGGATAACCCCTCTGGCATTTAGCTCCCAAATCCCAGACCTTTAATTTAAACTGCCACTCTTAGCTCACAACCTAAAAAGAGCCAGATATTGGCTCTTTTGTTTTATATATAGATCAACTAAAAAATAGATAACTAGACGTGCAGTTGCTCTAGTTTGTCTGCTGGTAACGCTAATTCATCATTTTTATTGATACCAATCTCGGAAGCGAGAACATTACGTGCAATTTGTTGCGCTTCTTCTAATGAATGCATTTTATATGTACCACACTGATATACATTCAATTCAGGAATTTTGTTTTGATCTTCAACCTTCAAAACATCTTCCATTGCCGCTTTCCACGCATTAGCAACACGCTGCTCCTCTGGTTGGCCGATTAAGCTCATATAAAAACCTGTACGGCAGCCCATTGGAGAGATATCAATAATTTCTACACCATCACTGTTGAGATGATCACGCATAAAGCCTGCAAATAAGTGCTCTAAAGTATGCGTTCCTTTCTCTGTCATGGCTTCTTCATTTGGCACGGTAAAACGTAAATCAAACACTGTGATAGTATCATCATTCGGTGTTTTCATGGTTTTTGCCACACGTACAGCAGGCGCTGACATGCGAGTATGATCGACAGTAAAGCTATCTAATAATGGCATTTTGTGACCTCCTCAAAAATATAAAAATTATTTCTAAAAATAAATGAAACTATTTTGAAAATGCAGAGTCTGAAATATTGAAAGACGCGCAATTTGTTATCATCCCTAATTCTCTAAGAGATTTTTATTTGGCCACCTAGTGTGGCCATTTCTTTTAGCGTCCTGCATGGATGCGCAGATAGTCTTCAAAGCTTTCAGTTTCACTTTGCTCCATCTTTGCTTGCTTCTCAATTGAAGCTAACCGTGCTTGTTCAAATTGCTCTTCAGTAATCACTTCATAAGGTTCATTAACTAACTGTTCAAAATACTTCTCAGCTAATTCTAGCCCATAACCACCAATGCCTTTTTCCAACATCTCATCCATAACGAGCGCTGAGTATGTCAGTGTTGGATCTTCAAACATGGCAACAAACTGGTGGCAAGCTTCTTGATACCTTTCATCACAGCAAGTATCAAGCACTTCAGCAACCCGAATTAAATCATTAAATAATTGCTGACCAACCTCAACTAATGGTTTGACTTCACTACCACAACCAAAACCAATCACTTGTCCAGGTTTACGCCCTTCAAGGATCACCCTGTTCCAATTTTGGCGACAGCAATCAAGCTCTTGAGCATTCATTTCAGGTGCATCTGCAAGCACACACCATATTAAGAATAGATCAACAAACCGAGCTTGTGTTTCATTTACCCCAATTGCACTGAACGGGTTGATATCCAGTGAACGAACTTCAATATACTCAATACCACCACGCATTAGAGCATCTGAAGGTGATTCATTACCTTTAGGTACACGTTTCGGCCGTATAGGGGCATACAGCTCATTCTCTATCTGTAATACATTCGTATTTAACTGAACATATTCGCCATCTTTTTTTACTCCTAGCTTTTCAAACTCAGCGGAAGGTTTATGAATGGCTTTTTTCAAGTTTTCTATATATTCATCCAGTTTATTGAACGTAATATTTAGATCACTTTGCGACTTATTTGTATAGCCTAGGTCACTCATGCGCAGTGATGTCGCATAAGGTAAGTAATAGGTGCCACAATCTGTTTTATCAAATGATAACGCTGTGTCTCTATCCTTTAAGAAAGAGCCACAAATGGCTGGAGATGCGCCGAATAGATACGGAATAACCCAACCGAAGCGGTAATAATTTCTGATCAGACGTAAATAGCCCTCTGAAATTTTTTCTTTACCGCTTTCTTCATCTTTTACACCAGCCCAAGCCTGCCAAAATTCAATTGGCAAAGAAAAGTTATAATGCACCCCTGCTATCGTTTGCATTAGCGCACCATAACGATTTTTTAAGCCCTCTCGATACAGGGTTTTAAAACGCCCGACATTAGAAGAACCATATTGAGCAAGAGTGATTCTATCTTCACTTTCAATAAAGCACGGCATACTGAGCGGCCACATTCTTTCATTTTTAAGTTGGCGCGCAGTATAACGATGTAAATCCCGAAGAAAGGCCAAATTATGGCTGATGCTTTTATCTACAGGAGTAATAAATTCGAGTAAGGACTCCGCAAAATCTGTCGTGATCCATTTATGTGTTAAAGCTTTTCCCAGCCCTTCTGGATGCAATGTTTCTGCTATCGCACCTGTTGGGGACACACGCAATGTTTCGCGCTCAATACCACGTTGAATTCCATTTAGTGCTTCTGGGTGCGCCTCTAACCATGAGAGCGCTTTTGATACGTCCGGGATCAAATCGACCTCCCGCCTGTGATGTTAATTTATTTTATTGAGGCAATTACTTTAGCTTAAATCACATAAATTGTCGCTGTCTAGATGTGTGGTTTATCGAGGATTACATACAAAGATATTAGGTGAATGGCATTTTTTCTAATTTTAGGCAAAAAAAAACTCCTCAAAGTGAGGAGTTTCTAATGATGGTGCATCCGGGAGGATTCGAACCTCCGACCGCTCGGTTCGTAGCCGAGTACTCTATCCAGCTGAGCTACGGATGCAAAATTCTTTCGATAATAAATCGATGTTCCAATAACTTTTTATGAATTAGATTAAAATGTATTATTGATATGCTAAATTTAGCAACTAAGAGATGGTGCATCCGGGAGGATTCGAACCTCCGACCGCTCGGTTCGTAGCCGAGTACTCTATCCAGCTGAGCTACGGATGCATGTTTAGTGCAAGACTGATTTTTATCTCAAAATTTTTATCAACTACTAAAAACTAACTTCTAAGTTACTGCATGTTTTGGTTTCCAATATTCTAGAACCAAAACAAAACCCCATCAGATACTCTTATAGGGTTAAATATGGTGCATCCGGGAGGATTCGAACCTCCGACCGCTCGGTTCGTAGCCGAGTACTCTATCCAGCTGAGCTACGGATGCATATCTAAAATGGCGGTGAGGGAGGGATTCGAACCCTCGATGCAGCTTTTGACCGCATACTCCCTTAGCAGGGGAGCGCCTTCAGCCTCTCGGCCACCTCACCATATTTTAGTTACACACGATTTGTTTTTTCAAACATCTCGTTGCTGTGTGGCGCACATATTACTTTCCTAGACTTAGAAGTCAAACAATTTTTCCAAACTTTTTGCATTCCGTAGTCTGTTTGCACATTTCACAAGCAAGATGATTAGTTTAGCACCGAAAAAGATCTTTTTCAGCCCTTATCTCACTAAGTTTATAAACAAAAAGCAGGAAAAAAAATGATGATAGCACTCAACAAAAAGTATATTTTTTAGCCAAATGAAAAATAAACATGCAATAAAAAAATAAATCGAGCACGATGAAAATTAATGCTCAGCAAAATACAGTCGCTAAACACTAAAAAACTGCATATTAGATTAACAAAAGGGAATAATAGAATAGGAAAGACAAGCGTCCATTCTTGCTGTGTGGTCAATCATTGGACGCTTCTTTTTTATTATTGATTATCTGGTTGAGTTTTTTCAGCCTGGATCCGTTGATAAATTTCTTCACGGTGAACAGAAACTTCTTTTGGGGCGTTAACACCAATACGAACTTGGTTGCCTTTGACACCCAATACAGTAACTGTTACCTCATCGCCTATCATGAGTGTTTCACCAACTCGACGAGTCAGAATAAGCATTCTTTGCTCCTTGAAATATTAAAAGAGTCGGGTCTTTAGGTATCCCCCGCTATTGTCCATCACACACCGTGAAAACGTAAAGCAATGATATTCACCTAAAGCATTGATGCCATCAATGCAAGCATTCTAATTATTTACAAGCAAAATATAACACTACAAGCGATACATTAACAATGCCGCAACAGCTTAAAGTTGCCTCATATTTTAATGAGGCAACTTTGTCGACGCTTATAGCCGTGATTCAACCCATTCTTCGACACTTGCCATCGCAGCAGGTAATGCATTCACGTCAGTACCCCCTGCCTGTGCCATGTCTGGTCGCCCACCACCTTTACCGCCAACCTGCCCTGCAATAAAGGAAATCAAGTCACCTGCTTTAACTTTAGCAGTTAAATCATTAGTCACCCCAACGATCATACTGACTTTATCACCACTTGTTGTTGAAAGCACGATAATCGCAGATTTCAGCTGGTTCTTGAGATCATCTACCATAGTTCTCAGTAGCTTAGGATCAGTATTGCTCAGTTGAGTTACTAACAACTTGATGCCTTTCACATCTTTCGCTTTACTACCTATTGAAGCACTTTCTTGCGATGCTTGCTGATCTTTTAGTTGCAAAATTTCTTTCTCGAGCTGACGAGATTTGTCTAATGCAGCTTTAACTTTTTCCACAAGACTATTGGAGTCACCTTTTAATAGGTGAGCAATTGCTGAAAGTTGCTCGGATTGATTGTGAATATTTTCAATCGCCATCGCCCCCGTTGTTGCTTCGATACGACGAACGCCAGCAGCAGTGCCTGATTCGCTAAGAATACGGAATAAACCAATATCCCCAGTTCGACTAGCATGTGTACCACCGCATAATTCAATAGAAAAATCACCCATACTCAAAACGCGTACACGTTCTTCATATTTTTCACCGAATAATGCCATAGCGCCTTTCGCTTTAGCTCCCTCTAAATCCATCAACTCAGTTTCAATTTCTGAGTTTTTTCGGATTTGAGCATTCACAATATCTTCTACCTGACGTAGCTCTTCCTGTGTCATCGCTTCAAAATGGGAGAAATCAAAACGGAGATATTTATCGTTAACCAATGAGCCTTTTTGTGACACATGCTCACCCAATACCTGACGTAATGCAGCATGAAGTAAATGTGTCGCTGAGTGATTTAAGCGGATAGCATCACGCCTCGCGCTATTAATCAAAGCAGTAATACGATGGTTAACAACTAATGTACCTGACTCTACTTTACCTATGTGACCAATCGCTTGGCCGTATTTTTGAGTGTCTGTTACATTAAAGCTTGCACTGTCACTATTTAAATAACCAGTGTCACCCACTTGCCCACCGGACTCTGCATAGAATGCAGTTTTATCTAGGATAACCAACCCTTCTTCACCCTCTTTAAGGGTATCAACAGGTTGACCATCTTTATACAAAGCCGTGATTGTTGCTTGTTGCTCATCGTATTGATAACCAGAGAATTCGCTACGCTTATCAACTTTGATTAATGAGTTATAATCTGCGCCAAAACCGCTCGATTCTCTAGCACGACGACGTTGGTCTTCCATCGCATGCTCAAAACCTTGCTCATCGACTTTAATATTGCGTTCACGGCAAACGTCCGCCGTTAAATCGATAGGGAAGCCATAGGTATCATATAAACGGAATGCAGCCTCACCATCAAGTGTATCGCCTTTTAGGGAAGCAAGTTCTTCGTCTAATAATTGCAAGCCGCGTTCTAAAGTACGAGCAAATTGTTCTTCTTCAGTTTTAAGAACTTTTTCTACCATTGCTTGCTGACGTGCAAGCTCATCCGCAGCAGAGCCCATCACGTTAATTAGTGGAGCAACTAATTTGTAGAAGAAGGTATCCTTTGCACCAAGCATGTAACCGTGACGCACTGCTCGGCGAATAATACGCCGTAAAACATAGCCACGCCCTTCATTTGATGGAATGACACCATCACTAACAAGGAATGCACAAGAACGAATGTGGTCAGCAATAACACGCAATGATTTATTTTCCAAATCAGTTGCCCCTGTTGCTTTCGCAGCAGCAGCAATGAGTTCGCGGAAAATATCAATCTCATAGTTAGAATTTACGTGTTGAAGTACCGCAGAAATGCGTTCTAAACCCATCCCTGTGTCGACTGAAGGTTTTGGCAGTGGCTCCATAGTACCGTCTGATTGACGGTTAAATTGCATGAAGACAAGGTTCCAGATTTCAATATAACGGTCACCATCTTCTTCAGGGCTCCCCGGAGGACCACCCCAAATATGCTCACCATGGTCATAGAAAATCTCTGTACATGGACCACAAGGGCCTGTATCACCCATTTGCCAGAAGTTATCTGACGCATATGGTGCACCTTTATTGTCACCAATACGAATAATACGCTCAGCTGGAACACCAATTTCTTTGTTCCAGATATCATACGCTTCATCATCTGTCGCGTAGACAGTTACCCACAGCCTTTCTTTTGGTAAATTAAACCACTCTTCGCTAGTTAATAGTTCCCAAGCAAAGCGGATAGCATCATGCTTAAAGTAATCACCGAAGCTGAAGTTACCTAGCATTTCAAAAAATGTATGGTGACGAGCGGTATAACCCACATTTTCTAAGTCGTTATGTTTACCACCTGCTCGAACGCAACGTTGCGCAGTTGTCGCTCGGGAATATGCTCTCTTATCCAGGCCAAGAAATACATCTTTGAACTGGTTCATCCCTGCGTTTGTGAACAGTAGTGTAGGGTCATTATTTGGCACTAGCGAACTGCTGGTGACCACTTGATGACCTTTCGTATGAAAAAAGTCGAGAAACGCTTGACGGATCTCAGCGGTGCTTTTACTCATATTTATCCCGATATCAAGCTGGAAACAGAATTACGAATTGTTGAGATGGTATGTAACATCACCTCTAATCAACTCTCCGATTAAAAAGTGACTGATAAGATAAAGTCTCTTTATGCAGAAGTAAAATATAGATACATCCATTAGCAGCTTTCATTGTAAAGCGTCTAGATATTTTCTGAAAGCATGTTTATACCCCGCGCTGGGGTATTTTTCCACAGAAAAACTGTTCGATAAACTATTAATGTAATAGGCCAAAATAAAAATGGCGCCCCCTTATGAAAGGTGCGCCACTAATTTAGATGATAATCAAATAGTTACACTTGAATTAAATTTCTTCTGGTGTTTCTTCTTCATCAGAACCACTGACGAAATCTTCCGCAGCGCTACTAAATTCACCAGTATGATTTAATAACATTTCGCGTAGTTTCGTATCAATTTCCTGTGCTATTTCAGGATGCTCTTTTAAATAAGTTGTTGAGTTAGCTTTACCTTGACCGATTTTGTCCCCGTTATAGCTATACCAAGCACCCGCTTTTTCAATTAATTTATGTTTTACACCTAAGTCAATAAGCTCACCGAAGGTGTTAATCCCTTCACCATAAAGAATTTGGAATTCAGCTTGTTTAAATGGTGCTGCGACTTTATTTTTCACAACTTTAACACGGGTTTCGCTACCTACAATTTCTTCACCGTTTTTCACCGCACCGATACGGCGAATATCTAAACGGACAGATGCGTAGAATTTCAATGCGTTACCACCTGTAGTGGTTTCCGGATTACCAAACATAACACCAATCTTCATACGAATTTGGTTGATAAAGATCAGTAAGGTATTTGACGTTTTTAAATTCCCCGCCAATTTACGCATTGCTTGGCTCATCATACGGGCTGCTAGACCCATATGAGAATCACCAATCTCGCCTTCAATTTCAGCTTTAGGTGTTAACGCAGCAACAGAGTCAACGATAATAACATCAACCGCCCCTGAGCGTGTTAATGCATCACAAATTTCAAGAGCTTGTTCACCTGTATCGGGTTGTGAACATAATAAGTTATCAATATCTACGCCTAATTTTTTCGCATAGATAGGGTCTAAGGCGTGCTCTGCATCGATAAATGCGCAAGTTTTACCACTGCGTTGTGCCGCAGCAATAACCTGTAAAGTTAATGTTGTTTTACCCGAAGCTTCAGGACCGTAGATTTCAACAATACGACCTAATGGCAAGCCACCAGCGCCTAATGCAACATCAAGGGATAAGGAGCCTGTTGAAATCGTTTCAACATCCATAGAGCGGTCTTCACCAAGACGCATAATGGAGCCTTTACCAAATTGTTTTTCAATTTGGCCTAATGCTGCTGCAAGTGCTTTTTGTTTGTTTTCATCAATAGCCATGATTACTCCCTAAGTGCAATGGCTTGACCACTGCGAATAAAACGATTGAATTGGGTTTGTTAAAATTAATTATACTGTATAATCATACAGTATCAAGAAAATTTTTCATTTAACAACTTTAAAAGTGTTTCTAGGACATAACCTGTTGATTGTAAACGAACTTGGTTTCTATCCCCTTGGAATACACAGTGCTGTGTTGTTACGGTTATGGTTTTATCAGCCTGTTTTTTAGCAAAACCAAACCAGACTGTCCCAACAGGCTTTTCTTTACTACCGCCGTCGGGGCCCGCAATTCCACTGATTGAAACAGCAAAATCGGCCCTCGCTTCCCGCAATGCCCCTAAAGCCATTTCTGCGACAACTTGTTGGCTTACTGCGCCATATTGTTGTAAAGACTCCTCTTTAACACCAATCATTTGGTGTTTGGCTTCATTGCTATAAGTGACGAAGCCACGCTGGAAGTAAGCTGAGCTCCCTGCGATATCGGTCAATACCTTAGCAACCCAGCCACCAGTACAAGATTCAGCAGCGGTGACTGTTTTACCTTGTTCTGTTAGTTTCTGACCAATTTGAATACTCAATATTTCGAGTTGCTTCTCATCTATCATGATGCTACCTACCTTTACTTCATTTTTTTACGAGCGCGATCCCAAACCCACAAACCCGCAATAGCTATCGCAAATACAGCACCAAAGCCAATCCCTGCATTCACTACTGACAAACCAGCTTTAATTGCCAAAGAGTACAAGCCTAACATAATTAGCATTGCACTGTTTTCGCCTAAGTTTTGCACAGCAATGGCATTCCCTGCTCCAACAGTCTCTTTCCCCTTTTCTTGAAGTAATGCATTAAGTGGAACCACAAATAAGCCACCAAATACCCCAAGTATTATCAGAATAAAATATGCTGGAATAATATTAGTTTGCAATGAGAGTAAAACCACCATGATACCGATGATAACCCCAGCAGGAATACAACGATAAACCGTTTTTAAGGTAATAAATTTAGCAGCAAGCCCCGCTCCAACGACAATCCCTATAGCAACCATCGCATTGAGGATTGTTGGGGTTGTGTTGTCTTGTAAGCCTAAAGCGACAGGTACCCATGCCACTAATAAAAAACGTAAGGTGACACCCGCCCCCCAAAATAAACTGGTCCCCACAAGTGAGAAGCGACTTTCTTGGTTAGACCATAGAATACGGCAAGCACCGAAAAAATCAGTCACTAATAGTTTAATATTCCAGCCTTTGCCTGGCCGTGCAGCCACTAGCGGTGGGATAAAGAAATTGGCAATAACAGCTAATGCATACAATACAGCACAAGTTCCGAGCGCTAATATAAGGTTAATATCGGAAAGCACCCCACCGACCACTGAGCCCACTAGAATAGCCGCGATTGTCGATGCTTCCATAACTCCATTTGCTTTAACAAGGTTATCTCCCCCTGTTAATTCCCCTAAAATACCGTATTTAGCAGGGGAATAAGATGCAGCGCCTACCCCCACTAGACCATAGCAAAGGAAAGGGTTTAACCCCAAACAAATACCAAGAGCCCCAATAAATTTAAAAATGTTAGAAAACAACATTACGCGCCCTTTTGAGAACCTATCGGCGATTTGCCCTACAAAAGGTGCCAGTACAATATAAGTAAATACAAACACCATTTGCAGAATAGGATGGCTCCACTCAGGGTAAAACTCTGCTTTAAGCTGTGCAAGTATTGCAAATAATAATGCATTATCAGCAAATGCAGAGAGGAATTGAGACGCCAATACGGCTTTCATTCCTCGGCTCATTAATGGCGCATTTTGCATGCTTTCTTGCATATTATTCATCCTTTAACGCCATCTGTTTTAGTGTAACAAAGTCCGTTTTACCACTTCCCAAAACTGGCAGTTCTTTTACTAAACGAATATCACGCGGGACAGCTAATTCAGTTAAGCCTTTGCTTTTCGCTGCCGCAGACAATGCGCTGCGGTCTAATTCTTTATCTGTCGTGAATAAAACAAGCGCCTCACCCTTACTACTATCAGGCTTAGTGACAACGCCATGATTCTCATTTGGTGAAATACCCGCGACCATTTGTTCAATACTTTCAAGAGAAACCATTTCCCCTGCAAGTTTTGCAAAACGCTTAACACGACCTTTAATAGTACAGAAGTTTTGATTGTCTAAAGTAACGATATCACCCGTGTCATACCAGCCATCTTCTAATTCACCTTGCTCATTTTCCGCTTTAGGCGTTTCTAAGACACCAGGGGCTTCAACACGTAAATACCCCTTCATGATATTTGGCCCTTTTAGCTGTAATTTCCCCCCCTGTTCAATACCTGGGATAGGGATAATCCTCGCCTCCATTTCGGGTAAAATTTGACCTACTGAACCTTCTTTAGCGGCCATTGGTACGTTAATTGAAACGATAGGAGCACATTCAGTCACCCCATACCCTTCAAGGATACGAATACCAAATTTATCAAACCAGATTTTTTTAGTTTTATCAGAGAGCTTTTCAGCGCCAGCAACGACATAGCGCAAACGTGCAAAATCATACTGATGCGCAAAACGCGCATAATTACCTAAAAATGTCGAAGTCCCAAAAAGCACTGTACAATTTTTGTCATAGACCAATTCCGGAATGACTCGATAGTGCAAAGGGCTTGGATAAAGAAACACTCGGCTTCCTGAAAATAGAGGAATGAACAAACCAACAGTTAGACCAAATGCATGGAATAATGGTAATGATGACATAAAACGGTCACGAGGAGTGAAGTCAGCAATGGTCTTAATTTGCTCAACATTCGCCATTAAGCTCCCGTGGCTATGAACCACCCCTTTCGGTGTTCCCTCTGACCCTGAAGTGAATAGCACGATCGCTTCATCTGTCGTTTTGCGCGGGATAACGGCTTTACGTGGATTAAATAAATGCTTAACAATCCAAAGTTTATCTTGCCATGTCACTGTATCTTTTAAATCTTCAAGGTAAATCCAGTTAGCTTCAGTAACTTGCTCGGGAATATGCGTTAAATGACCTTTTTCTAAAAATTGGCGAGAGGTAAATACGACAGTGGCTGCAGATGCTTTTAATGCATTACTGATCCCATGGCTTCCCGCAGTATAATTCAGCATCGCAGGGACTCGTCCCCTCATTAGGACCCCAAAAATAGCCGCAGCCGTAACTGTTGTATTTGGCAATAATAAGCCTACACGCTCATTTTCATGGGTATAACGTTCTATAATACGCCCGACTCCCAGAGCTTTTTTCAATAAGCTTTGGTAGGAGTCTTCTTTAAAAGCGATATCTTCAATACAGGGCGTATATCGACCAAACTTATGAACACTTTGAATAAACTCTTCGACCAATGTGACTTGGGGCAAACAAGCCATACGCGCAGATTTCATAATTTGGTACAAATGCTCTCCAGCTAAGGCTCGGCGCTCAACAGCTCGAGGGGCTTGAGGCATAGGAATGCTTTGTGCAGGCAAAATATGTAATGTGATTTTTGGGAACCATTTTAATGGAATAATGCCTTTTAACCGACCAAAGTGACTGCGCTCCGCACCTTCAATACGAATAGGAACAACTTTTGCCTCCGACTTTGCAGCAACAAATGCAGCCCCTTCATAGATTTTCATTAAAGAACCATGCACAGTAATACGCCCTTCTGGAAAAATGACGATTGGGCGCCCTTTTTCCACCTCTTTAACAAGGTGACGTATCCCTAAAGGGTTAGCAGGGTCAAGAGGAACAATATCCGCATAAGGTTTAAGACGCTTCACCATTTTTGGTGTCGCAAATGATGAATACACAGCAAATACAGGTTTTACAGGTAAAAAAAGTGCAATCAAAACACCATCAAGGAAAGAAACATGATTGGGTGTAATCAAGCATTTATCTTGATTAAATTCTTTTGCATCACCGGTAACTTGGACGCGAAATAAAAATTTAAGTATTGCCTTGATGATGTTTGCCAACATAATGAATCCCTATATTATGATTATGTTTTATATGCAAATAAGTGAAGTATTTCCGTTATCATACCTATCTTACTTAGCTCTGCTCTTTCTACTAAGCGGTATATTCCGAAAACGTACTTTACTGATACCTAATTAGTTTAAGTCAAATCATTAAGTTGCGCGATAATATCATCAATGGATTGTGTGGCATCAATAACATGGTGTGCCGTCGCACGGTAGATAGGTTCTCTTTGCTGCATAACTTCTTCAATTTCTTCAACTAATGATTTGCCTGTTAAGCTTGGCCGCTGGTCAGCTTGTGGCTCTGCGGCTAGGCGTTTAGCTAAAACGTCAGGCTTAGCATTTAAATAAATCACTGTCCCGTTATCACGCATGATCTTCTGGTTTTCCTCAGCAAGAACCAGCCCGCCCCCTGTTGAAACAATCGTTTTATCTTGAAGAATTGATTTTAACGTTTCCGTTTCTAATTGACGAAAATATTCCCATCCGTACTGTTCAACAATTTCTGCTATCGTTTTACCCGCTCTTTCGAGTATCAATTTATCTGTATCAACAAACTGGTAGCCTTTAGATTCAGCCAATTTTTTACCAATTGTCGTTTTACCCGAACCTCTTGGACCGATAATGTAAAACATTAATTTCCACCCCATCATCATGAATACTAAGCAAAACTGGTTATGTATCTGCTTATGAAAGTTGCCTAATGCGGCAAATAATAAAAAATAAAGCCACACAAGTGTGGCCTATTAATCTATTTTAGTCTTTATGGGCGATTTAAAAAATCGCCATAACCAACCCATTTATAGGTTGTTAAGGCATCTAGCCCCATAGGGCCTCGAGAATGTAATTTCTGAGTGCTAACCGCAACCTCTGCCCCTAAACCAAATTGTCCACCATCTGTGAAGCGAGTACTCGCATTCACATAAACAGCCGCCGAATCGACACACTGTACAAAATAATCTGCTTGGCGGATAGACTCGGTCAAAATAGCATCAGAATGCGCAGTACCATATTGGCGAATATGGTTAATAGCGGCGTCAATGTCATCAACAATCTCTACGTTGAGGTCTAAGGATAACCATTCATCAACCAAATTTTCAGGTTTTACATCAACAACTGTTGCTGGGCCTTGTTCCAATAATGGCATTGCTTTTTCACTAGCGTGCAGTGTGACTTGCTGTTCAGCCATTTTCTCACTTAAAAATGGTAAGAAATTACCCGCAATATCTTTATGAACTAGCAAAGTTTCCAGTGAGTTACAAGCACTTGGGCGCTGTACTTTTGCATTGATGATTACGTTAATCGCTTTATTAAAATCAACTGACTCATCGACAAAGGTGTGGCAAACACCTATACCGCCGGTGATCACAGGGATCGTTGATTGCTCACGACATAATTTATGTAACCCCGCACCACCACGAGGGATCAGCATATCAATATAACGATCTAATTTTAATAATTGAGAAACTAATTCACGATCAGGGTTATTGATAGCTTGTACAGATTCTTCTGGCAACCCACTATTTTTGAGTGCTTTTTGGATAACACTCACCACAGCAAGGTTCGTATTATGGGTTTCTTTACCACCACGTAGAATGACTGCATTACCGGTTTTTAAACATAACGAAGCCACATCGACAGTGACGTTTGGACGCGCTTCGTAAATCACCCCGACAACACCTAGAGGTACGCGTCGGCGCTGTAAGTTTAAACCGCTATCAAGCTGGCTACCATCAATGATTTGCCCAACAGGGTCAGCAAGCTGACAAACCTTTCTGACATCATCAGCAATGCTTTTCAAGCGTTCTGGAGTCAGCAATAGACGGTCTTGTAAGGCTTCTGCCATACCACTGGCTTTTGCCTGTTCCATATCCTGCTGGTTAGCAGATAATATCACCGCGCTTTCTTTTTCTAGTAATTCAGCAATTTGCAATAGTGCCGAGTTTTTTTGTTTGGTGCTTAGCTGAGCTAATTGCCATGACGCTGCTCGTGCAGCCTTACCCATTGTTTCTAACATAATTAACTCACTATCATATCGTCACGATGAACAGCGACTGAGCCGTGTTCATAGCCAAGTATTCTGCCAATTTCTTGTGAATGATGACCTGCTATCATCCTTAGTGCATCACTATTATAGTGACTAACACCGTGTGCAAGGTCTTTCCCCGCCATATTTAGAATGCGGATCACGGCGCCTCGGGAAAAATCACCTTCAATCTTTTTAATTCCTTTTGGTAACAATGAGCTACCTTTTTCTATAATTGCTAATTGTGCACCATCATCAATATACACATCACCCGCAGCTGGCGCCCCGAAAATCCAACGTTTACGATTTTCCATGGGGTTTTTCTGCCCATAAAAACGAGTCCCCACTGGAATATTTTCAATCACAGCGCTAATGACATCAGGTTTATTACCTGCTGCGATAATAACATCTATCCCTGCGCGGCCAGCAACATCAGCCGCTTGTAGCTTAGTTGCCATGCCCCCTGTACCTAAACCGCTGACACTTCCCCCTGCCATTTGACGAAGCTCGTCGTTGACACCATAGACTTCAGGAATTAATTTCGCATTTGGGTTGCTACGGGGGTCTGCATCATATAGACCTTCTATATCAGTCAGTAGCAACAGTTTATCAGCATCACCAAGAATAGCGGCTAATGCGGATAAATTATCGTTATCACCGACTTTTATTTCTGCTGTCGCAACGGCATCGTTCTCATTAATAACGGGAATAATGCCATTATTCAGTAATGCTTGTAAGGTATCTCGAGCATTTAGAAAACGCTCACGGTCTTCTAAATCTGCACGTGTTAACAGCATTTGCCCTATGTGGATCCCGTAAATGGAGAACAACCTTTCCCACAACTGAATAAGACGACTTTGGCCGACTGCCGCAAGCAACTGTTTAGATGCTATAGTAGCCGGCAATTCGGGGTAATTTAAGTGTTCGCGACCCGCGGCAATTGCCCCTGATGTCACAATGATAATACGGTGCCCTTTTTCATATTGCTGCGCACACTGCCTGACTAACTCAACAATATGAGCTTGATTCAAACGGCGCGAGCCCCCTGTTAGCACACTGGTTCCTAGCTTAACAACCAGCGTCTGGCTATTTTTCATCATTTTTCTGCCATTAGGATTAAGAAAACAAAAAAGTAGATACCATTTTTATCAGGAGAAGCGCGTTATGCCAACAGGCATAACGCAAAATTCAACAAAAGTTGGTTTAAAACAAATTTATGCGCTTAATTCCAGTTTTAATTCTGCCATTAGTGGCGAAGGGAAGAGGCTTAACTCAAGCTCAAGTAATTGCTTAGTAAGTGCTTGATGAAATGATACTAAATTTTTTTCAACGGCTTCAGTGGTAGCCGCATCTTTGAATGCTTTGACTTGCCAACTACCATGGCTATTATAAATACCAAAATGATAAGTGAACTCAAAGCCTTTTTCAGTTGCAACTAATTTTAACCACCACCCCCAAAATTCACGTTTCTCAGGCGCAATACTCGCATTAATACAAACAACAAGGCTATCGAATATATAACAGCCATTGATACATTGTTTTTCGCGTAAATAAGGCCCCATTGCAGCAAATTTCTTTAAATACTTTCCATTTGAATAATCAGTCGGTAAAGCCATGTTAAGGATCTCCTTCTTGGGTAGACCCCTTTTTAACAAATGGGAAAAAATAAGCAAGATATTAAATATAATTAAAGTATTTTTGCTTTCAGCCAATTAGTAGTTTCACTTAGTGCCTTTTCAAAATTAGCAAAAACAGGCTGACTTGGTAGTATTATTGTATCTGCATCCATTGATGAACGCCGAATTAGATCCGATTCTGCTTTCGGACTATAGATATCATCTTTTAAGCTTACCGATAACATCGGAACTTTGCTTCTTTTTCCTAAAAGGCCCTGATTTTTAAGTGAATAACAACTCAATTCATGACGTAAAGCGGCACCATCAACCTGATAAATTCCCAAACGACTCGCGAACACATCCAAAACTACCCGAGGAATATCTTGTTGATATTTCTCTTCGTGCAATAAACTATGCACAATTGGACCTATGACAGCGACTGCTTTAATTTTTTCTGGGCACATATAAGCTAATCTTAAGGCTATATTGGCACCAAAGCGCATCCCGACGATACCGAAGCGGGTATGGTCAATCCATGCAATATCCTCAAGCTGGCGAACAATTTGCTCATGCAGTGTTGTTGTTTCTTGTGTCAATTTATGTTTTATCGAATAACCAATAGAAGGCATATCAAGCGTTAGCATCGCAATACCTAGTGGTTCGAGATAATCGCGAAAATAGCGACAAAAATCGATTTGTAAGCTGTCTAACATGCCGCAAATCATGACGGTAGGATAAGGCCCCTGACCGTGGGATGGGATATGTAAAAAGCCACAAACTTCTTTCCCATCATCCACTTTGAATGCAACTTTCTTTAACCGATATTCTGAAAATTTGGCAGCATTATCATAGGCTTTACACGCTAATAAAATAGCTTGGTCTGCTAGTTCATCCCCTTTAATAAAAGGGTATGCTGCAATACTGTATAAATTTGCGGCTCGCAACCATGCATTACCCGCGTCCGGCCCTTGCTCGAATTCCAAAGCTTTCTGTTGCCAGCGCATAGCCTGCTGTGACCATTCGAAGCACCAATTCCCACACCTATTACCAATGACGGTATCCAACTGGGTTTCATTACTGCGTGGCGCATCGGAAACTGCTATTCGGCTAAGTACCTCTTCAATTTCTAGTGCATCAATACCACGCCAAATCCAAATTAGCCGGTTGATCATACGATACCAGCCAACATGATGAGAACCACTTAGAACGCTATGAGCTTTTATCAGAGGAGTCGTTTCTGACGAGTAGGATACAAGTGTCGACGTTTCAACTTGTCTGACTCTAGGTTTGAAAAGTTTTTCTGAAAGGTTTTGCTGAGTCATCCCTATTTCCTTGTCTACCTGAGCTGAATTGTGCCAAAAAACCAAAAATAAGGGGAATGCAAAAATGCACTCCCCCCGAGATTATATCGCGTTTGACTCAAAAATTTTAGGTATTTATGTGTTATGCCTATGAGGAAAAACCCCAAAGGCTGTTAATGACAATCTATTACCAGAAAATAAGTTTAACTTCGATTTATTTGTCTTGTTCACACAATGGCTTTATAAAAGCAACGCCCATATCCCAAGGCTGCTCTATCCATGTGTCTTGCGGGATATCAACCACATAGTCATCAACTAATGGACGACCAGCTGGCTTAGCGAAGATAGTAACAAAGTGTGCTTTTGGATACATATCACGAATAGCTTGCGCTGTACCACCGGTATCGACCAAATCGTCAATGACGATATAGCCTTCGCCATCACCTTCAGCGCGCTTTATAATTTTTAATTCGCGTTGATTATCATGGTCATAGCTAGATATACATACGGTATCAACGTTACGAATGCCCAGTTCACGTGCAAGAAGCGCGCCTGGAACAAGACCACCACGGCTAACCGCGATAATACCGGTCCATTGTTCTACTGGTAATAAACGTTGTGCGAGTTTACGGGCATGTATTTGCAACATATCCCACGTTACGACATATTTTTCGCTCATAAAATTCGGGTCCCGACTGCTGAGTAAATCTGAAATGTGTCTTGCGGAAAAAAGGTTGCGCGAGATTATAGTGATTTGGCGCGTTAAAAACCAGTAAAAAGCATCATTCGCCATTAATTATTATCATTTACACTATCCATTCTTCAAAAGAAAGTGTTATCCTGAGATTATAAAAGATGCAGCCTTTAATTCGAAACTTCAGGCTGTTAGGTCATAATTACAGCAATATTCCTTTTAAAAATTGAAGCTGAAATTAACGTTGGTTGCCAATCAGTTCCTACATGGGTTATTCAGGATATTATTCCTAAATAGTTCAATTTGTAGCTAGGCGGCAAATGAGTAAATCCTTTGAGGATACATAAGTATATGCTTGGAGTTTACGAGTGAAGCCAACAATGCTACAGATTGAAATATAAAGGGAAAATAAAAGGAGAGAAACGTGTCTGAGCTAGCTACATTATCCCCCCAACCGCTATGGGACATCTTCGCTACCATCTGCTCTATTCCGCACCCTTCATATCATGAAGAAGCTTTAGCTGCGCATATTATCGACTGGTCAAAACAAAAAGGTTTTCATGTAGAACGCGACGAAGTTGGTAATATTTTGATCCGTAAACCTGCAACAACGGGTTACGAAAACCGCAAAGCAGTAGTCTTGCAAGCACACCTAGACATGGTGCCACAAAAAAATAATGACACCGTGCATGACTTTAAAACAGACCCAATCCGCCCATATGTTAATGGTGAATGGGTGACCGCTGAAGGTACAACTTTAGGCGCAGATAACGGTATTGGTTTAGCTTCTGCATTGGCGGTTCTGGCTGATGACAGTGTCGAGCATGGGCCTATGGAAGTTTTACTCACCATGACTGAAGAAGCTGGCATGGAAGGTGCGTTTGGTCTAAAAGCAGGTTGGCTACAGGCGGATATTCTGATTAACACCGACTCTGAAGAGGAAGGTGAGATCTATATGGGTTGTGCTGGAGGGGTTGATTTCACAACAACATTTGATCTACTGCGTGAACCTTTACCACAAGGTTATCAGACGTTTACTTTAACCCTAAAAGGGTTAAAAGGTGGTCACTCCGGTGGTGATGTTCACTTAGGCTTAGGTAATGCGAATAAATTACTCGCACGCTTCCTTGCTGGACATGCAGAAGACTTAAGCCTGAAATTGTTAGAATTTAGAGGCGGCACCGTACGTAATGCTATCCCACGTGAAGCGCATGCAATTATCTCTGTTCCGACAGAAAAAGTTGCTGAACTGACAGCATTAAGAGAACGCTACGAAGGTATTTTAAAGAATGAGTTAGCCGTTATAGAACCTAACCTTGTTCTACTCTTAGATGAAACACAAAGTGACTTGAAAGCACTGTCTGATGATTGCCAAAAACGTTTTACGTTCTTCTTAAATGCTGCACCTAATGGCGTAATTCGCATGAGTGATGTGGCTGTAGGTGTCGTAGAAACATCGCTTAATGAGGGCGTTGTTCGCATGACAGAAGACCAAGCGGAGGTTATCTTCCTTGTTCGCTCACTGATTGATAGTGGCAAAAACTATGTTGTTAACATGCTCACTTCTATTAGTAAATTAGCACAAGCACAGTACCGCGCTGAGGGGAGCTACCCAGGTTGGCAACCAGATGCCGATTCAGCCGTAATGCACTTAGTGAGTGAAACTTATAACAAGCTATTTGGTAAAATCCCAAATGTGATGGTGATCCACGCAGGCCTTGAGTGTGGCTTATTCAAAAAGCCTTACCCAGATATGGATATGGTTTCAATTGGGCCAACCATTCGTGGTGCTCACTCTCCTGATGAAAGAGTGCATATTGCAAGTGTTGGTGAATATTGGAAACTGTTGACCGCTGTTTTAAAAGCAATCCCGGTTAAAGGTTAAAACCTGATCATAACTGAAACATCTGCCATTCATTATGGTAGATGTTTTATTTATAGTTCTAATAACAATTGCCTTTCCAATTGAGGGCTTTGTAACATAACATGCAACCCAACTAATCGTACCCCTCGCTGTTCACGTCGATTAACCCAAACTTGTTTTGCCAACTGGACTAAATCTTGCTTATTAAGCATTGGGTAAACATGCTCTTGTGTTGTTTGTTGAAAATCATCAAATTTAAACTTTACGCCTTGGCGCGCAATGCGTAAATCAGGCTTCACTTTAGCTAAACGCAATTGCAGTTCATCATAAAGTTTATCTAATAATAAAAGGCAATCATTCCATTCATGAATATCTTCAGCAAGAGTCCGCTCAACACCAACGGATTTCCTTAGTCTATCTGGGTTTACAGGCCGTTCATCGATACCGTGACAACGCTCCCATAGTACCTGCCCAAACTTCCCCATGCTTTTAATCAGTGTAACAACGTCATAGTTTTGCACATCAGCACAAGTCGTTAGCCCCATATCTGCTAGCTTTTGTGCGGTGACTTTTCCCACTCCCGGAATTTTTCTTAGTGGTAAAGTCAGAATGAATTGATCAATATTTTGCGGGGTGATCACAAATTGCCCATTTGGTTTATTCATATCAGAGGCGATTTTAGCAAGGAACTTGATAGGGGCAATCCCCGCTGAGGCTGTCAATTGTAATTCATCAAAAATTTGCTGACGAATTGCCTCTGCGATTAACGTAGCTGAACCATGTAATTGTGAGCAGTCAGTCACATCAAGATAAGCTTCATCGAGGGAAAGCGGCTCGATTAAATCTGTATATCGCGCAAAAATCTTACGTATATGAATGGACGTTTCTTTATATAACGCCATTCTCCCTGAAACGACTTTAAGTTGAGGGCAAAGCCTTAGAGCAATAGCGGTAGACATGGCACTATGTACGCCATAACGACGAGCTTCATAGTTTGCGGTGCTGATCACACCACGGCGATCGGCACTTCCTCCTACCGCAATAGGGATACTACGCAAGCTTGGGTCATCACGCATTTCGATGGCTGCATAAAAGCAATCCATATCAATATGTATAATTTTACGCACAAGTTAGCCCACACAATCAATCAACTGATTAAATATACAGTATTATTATTAGCCGTGCAATCTGGGCCTATTCGCTGACATCAATTCTAAAATAGCAGATAACCTAATGATAATAAAAATAATTAATATTATTGAAATAATAGTCTGCCACACTATATAACAGCATTTGTTATTTAAAGTTTGTCTTAAAAACAATCGTAAATACTTACTTTACCGTGAAAATGTAATAAAACAGATGCGTCCTTTTCACTCATTATATTTTATAAAAAATTCTTTTATGGATGATACCTATGGCAATTCTATCAACATCAAAATATGTTAAAACTATGGCGTCAGTTATTCTACTTCTTGCAAGTCAAACTGCTTTAGCATTATCACCACAAATTGTTGCACACAGAGCCGGTACTGCTGATGCACCGGAAAATACTATTTATGCAATTGATTTAGCAAAAGAAAATAAAGCCGATGCTATTTGGCTAACAGTACAATTAAGTAAAGATAATCAATTAGTTTTGTATCGCCCAAGTGATTTAGACTCGTTAACAGAAAAAAAAGGGCCAGTATCTGCTTATACCGCAGAGCAATTAAGTCATATCAATGCTGCCTATAAGTTTAGTAAAAAACATAACCAACAATTCCCTTTGCAAAAAACAACAATTAATACATTAGAAGCTGTTCTACAGAAATACCCTAATACCACTTTCTATATTGACTTAAAATCCCCTGATGCCGACCCTGCTCAGCAAGCACAAGCTATCCTTACATTATTAAATAAGACTAAGGCATTTAAACAAGTCCGTTTTTATTCAACTAATGATGCCTTTCTAACGGCATTAAAGTCTCTTTCACCTCAATTCCAATTATTTGAAAGCCGTGATGAAACAAGAACAATGCTAGCGAATAGTGTTATGAGTCGCCAATGCCCTATAGAAAATGATAAAGATAATACTCGCTGGTATGGTTTCGAGCTTCATCGTAAAGTTGAAGTTGTTGAAAAGTATACTTTAGGTGAAGCTCGTTCACCTGCAACCTTATCATGGGATAAAAACGCTATCGATTGTTTTAGAAAAAATGGTAAAGCGTATATTATTGTATTTGGTGTCAATAACGAAAAAGACTATCAACTCGCAAAAGAAATTGGTGTTGATGCCGTAATGGTTGATTCCCCAAAAAACTTCAAAAAATAATCTAATAATTAAGCTATTTTATTTTGAATTATGTTTAATCAAATAAATTAGCTTAATTTCCTTACCTAAACTACCTCCTATTTTATTTTTATAACACTTTAATGTTAATCATTATTTACATCTACTTTAAATAAAACCAATATTAAAAAGTGCAATATTTTCTTGACTTCTATTTTTAGAAAAAATTAAAAATACCAGTTTATAATAATACTATTTTTTATTTAAACTACTAATTTAATTTCAATAATTACCTTTAAAAACTAACTAGCCCTATTCTTACAAAATGACCTTTCATTATAAATATCAAGAGGATAAAATGTCCAAATCAAAAGGAACAATCTCTATTGAAAATAAATGGGATGAAGACTTTAAAAAAGTCGAAATTATTTATCAAAGCAGTGAAGATGATGTAGATAAGGCTTTTATTACCTATAATATAAGGGCTCAACAAACGCATAATGATGTATTTGATATCGAATACTCATCCACGGGGAAAAGTTCATGGATAGGAACAGTTACCACTTCTAGCGGCCAAAAATGGAGTAGTGGAAGTCCCCTAAAATGTAATGCAAACAAAGCCGAGAATTGCAAAATTATCATTAAATTTGATGGATACCGTAAAGAAATGGGTGTCATATATACCCCAAAAAATTCATGCCATAAGAAAATGAGTCAACTAAAATCTATATAATAAAATAGAAGAATAATGCTGTTTAAATATTATACGAATAGTATATTCGGCTATTATTGCTGTCATTGACACTAGAAATAAAACCGCATTGATATACCTTAACTCCCTTCCATTATAGCTAGTTATACGACAAAAATGCGGATACCGTTTTAACTGGCTAATGCTATAAAAAAACCTTAGCCATATACTTTATATGGCTAAGGTTTAGAAAACAGATAGATTAAATACTAAAGTATGCGGTTTTTTTCCAGCATCTTTTGGCGAGCTTCTTCACGTGCCATGCGTTTTTTGCGGGCGTCACAAGGCTCAGGGCAATCGCATACTTTATCAACCCCGATACTACTTAAGCCGCCACAACTACCTTGAATACTTTTACGCTTGAAAATATACCCAAGAGACATTCCTAAAAACGCCAGCAAAAACAGTGCAAAGGCGGCAATAAAAATATTTAGCATTCCTTTATCCTCCCCGAATTACTGCTTCTTGGTTAAAAATGGTTCGAATGCTTTAGTATAACGCTCTTCAAAACCTTTATCTGTCTTAACAATCATAAAAACAGGAATATTCATTTTCTCAGCTAAGGCAAAGCCAGCTTCAGGCCCTAGCACATTTAGCCCTGTTGATAGCCCATCGGCACTCATACAGTTATCTGCAATAACCGTAATAGAAACTAGATTATGGGTAATCGGTCGCCCTGATTTTGGGTCAATAGTATGAGAAAAACGAACTCCATCCTGTTCAAAATAGTTACGGTAATCCCCAGAGGTTGCAATTGAGCTATCTCCAGGCTCGATAACTTCTTGCACTGTTTGGCTTACACCATCTGCCGCAGGTTTTTCAATGGCAATACGCCAAGGCGCCTCTTTACCATTGGTACCTTTAGTGCGCACTTCACCACCAATATCAACCATGTAGTTGTTGATACCCGCTGACTCTAAGTATTCAGCAACAACGTCTACACCATAGCCTTTCGCAATTGATGAAAGATCTACATATAGTTCAGGAATGGTTTTGACTAGGTTATTGTCTTGAACGGATAATTTGTCAATCCCTACCCATGCTCTGCGCTTGGCCAATTCTTCATCTGAAGGGGCTTTAGTGACTCTCCCTTCTGGGCCAAACCCCCATAAGTTAACTAAAGGCCCAACAGTTACATCTAAAGAGCCATCTGTGATTTTATTAATCTCAATAGCTTTTTTAACAACTGTTGCAGTTGCTGCGGAGACAGGGAATGGTGTATTTATGTCTTTAGACTGGTTAAAACGACTTAACTCAGAGTCAGGTCGGTAAGTTGACATCTGGTCATTAACTTCTTCTAAGCGCTTATCTATCTCAGCTTGAATCGCTTCAGGTTTTGCCCCTGAAGAATCCGTAACATATTTAACCGAGTAATAAGTGCCCATTGTTTGTCCCTGAAGATTTTGTTGCTCTGGCCCACCACAAGCAGCAAGAAACAGGGTCGCGACAAACAGAAGTATTGGGGTATAAATTCTTTTACTTAGCATCGTTTTCTCCGCGTCAATCATGAGCGAGTCTGTAGAAGTCGCTCAGACTATTAACACACTTTACATCGTCACCCATGCAGAGAATGTTTCAGTCAAAATAATTATTAACTTACTAATTACCAATTAGATAATTAGTAATTAGCCATCATTGTTAAATTACAAAGAGGGAAGTAGCTTCCCTCTTTAAAGTGTTATCACTGTACTAACCTTGTTAAGTACAATAAACCTAATAACTTAACCACCAAAGTCATCTAGTAAGATGTTTTCATCTTCAACACCAAGGTCTTTAAGCATCTTAATTACAGCAGCATTCATCATTGGAGGCCCACACATATAGAACTCACAATCCTCTGGTGCTGGGTGATCTTTTAAGTAATTGTCATACAGAACATTATGGATAAAGCCGGTATAACCATCCCAGTTATCCTCTGGTAAAGGATCTGAAAGTGCAATATTCCATGTAAAGTTTTCGTGTTCCGCGGCAAGTTGGTCAAAATCTTCTGTATAGAACATTTCGCGAACTGAACGAGCCCCATACCAGAAACTAATTTTACGCTTAGAATTTAAACGGCGCAATTGGTCAAATATGTGGGAACGCATTGGCGCCATACCCGCACCACCACCGATAAACACCATTTCAGCTTCAGTTTCTTTTGCAAAGAACTCACCAAATGGACCGGAAATTGTCACTTTATCCCCTGGTTTTAATGACCAAATATAAGAGGACATAATTCCTGGTGGAACATCTGGGTTACGTGGCGGAGGCGTTGCTATCCGCACGTTTAACATAATAATGCCGTATTCTTCAGGGTAGTTGGCCATTGAATAGGCACGTACAGTAGGCTCTTTAACCTCTGAAACATAACGGAATAGGTTAAATTTATCCCAGTCTTCACGATACTCTTCAGGTACATCGAAATCTTCATATTTAACAATATGTTCAGGGCATTCAATTTGAATAAAACCACCGGCACGGAAAGGAACAACCTCCCCTTCTGGTATCTTCAATCTCAGCTCTTTAATGAAAGTGGCTTTATTGTCATTAGAAATAACTTCGCACTCCCACTTTTTCACACCAAAGATTTCTTCTGGAAGCTCAATTTTTAAATCTTGCTTAACGTTAACCTGACAAGCTAAACGACAACCTTCTTTTGCTTCTCGCTTATTAATGTGGGAAAGTTCTGTCGGCAGAATATCACCACCACCCTCTTTGATTGTCACACGGCACTGGCCGCATGAACCACCACCACCACAAGCAGATGAAACAAAAATACCTTGGTTAGATAGCATACCTAACAGCTTATCGCCAGCTGGAGCCTCAAAGCTTTTGTCAGGGTCGCCATTTACTTCAACTTTGATGTTCCCTGTATTGACTAACTTGGATTTTGCAAACAGGATTAAGCCTGTAAGCACCAAGACAATCAGGGTAAACATCACTACACCTAAAATAATAATTTCCATGAATTCTTCTCGCCTTTATAGCTGCACACCGGAGAAGGACATAAAGCCCAATGCCATCAAGCCGGTTGTCACAAAGGTGATACCTAACCCTTTTAGACCCGCTGGAATATCTGAGTACTTCATTTTCTCACGGATAGCTGCCAACAAGACAATGGCAAGCATCCAACCGATCCCCGAGCCAAACCCATACACTATCGATTCGCTAAAGTTATAATCGCGTTGAGCCATGAAAGAAACACCACCGAAAATTGCACAGTTAACAGTAATCAATGGCAAGAAGATACCAAGTGCGTTATACAGTGATGGGAAGTAACGATCCAAAATCATCTCAAGGATCTGAACCAATGCAGCAATAACACCGATAAAGGTGATGAAGTTCAAAAAGGATAAATCAATACCCTCTGCTATTGCCCCATCACGCAACACTAAGTTATACACCAAGTTATTAGCTGGAACAGAGATACCAAGAACGACAGTTACTGCGATCCCCAGTCCAAAGGCTGTTTTAACATTCTTTGAAACAGCGAGAAAAGTACACATACCTAAAAAGAATGCTAACGCCATATTTTCAATAAAAATGGATTTAACAAATAGGCTAATATAGTGTTCCATGTGATTAGTCCTTCTCTACCTGAGCTGGTTTCAGGATACGTAGTCCCCAAATCAGCATACCGATGATAAAGAATGCACTTGGCGCGAGGAGGAACAAGCCATTAGGCATGTACCAGCCACCGTTTTGCAGTGATTCAAAGACAGTGATACCAAACAGTTTGCCGGAGCCAAATAATTCCCTAAAGAAACCGACTAATACAAGGATCACACCATAGCCAAGACCATTACCGATACCATCCATAAAGCTTTCTATTGGTGGCGCTTTCATTGCATAAGCTTCAGCACGCCCCATTACGATACAGTTAGTAATAATCAAACCAACGAATACTGAAAGTTGCTTTGATATTTCATAGGCATACGCACGTAAAATTTGGTCAACCACGATGACGAGAGAAGCGATGATTGCCATCTGTACAATAATACGCACACTGCTTGGAATATAATTTCTAATCAGTGAAATAAAGAAGTTAGAAAATGCCGTAACTAATGTTACCGCAATGGTCATAACCAATGCTGTTTCTAACTTAGTTGTTACTGCTAATGCAGAACAGACCCCCAGTATTTGCAAAGCAATTGGGTTGTTATCTAATAGTGGTCCAAGTAGGACGCGTTTTATTTCTTTTGAATCAGCCATTATTCAGCGCTCCTTCACGTACTTTTTTCAGGAACGGACCAAAGCCGTTATCCCCTAACCAAAAATCAAACATATGTTGAATTCCGTTTGACGTTAGGGTTGCACCTGAAAGGCCATCGATACCGTATGGGCTATCTGTGGCACCACCACGTACGATTTTAATTGCCGGAATACCCTGTTCATTGAACAGTTTTTTACCCGGCCATTGGGCTTTCCATTGTGGGTTATCGACTTCGCCACCTAAACCTGGTGTTTCACCATGCGAGTAGTAAGTGATACCGCGTGAGGTTACCCCATCAACATCGATTGCCACAAACGCATACATTACAGACCACAAACCTGAACCATAAACAGGTAAAATAATTTGTGATACTTTGCCGGCATCATCTTTCACTAAATAGATTTCAGCACTATTGGCGCGACGGCGAATTTTTGCGATATCCTCTGCTGGAGAAAGGGCAATACTGGTTTCATCGCTACGTAGCTCAGCATTTAGGTCATAACGGCTAGTGCTGTCAGATAGTTCATTCGTTTTGAAATTCAAAAGCTTAGGTTCGATGCGCTCCCCATAAATTTTTTGGATTTCTTCTGCGGTCATTTTAGGCTGCATTAAACCTGCCACGCTTAAAATATTACGCTGAGTATCTAACTGAATTTGTTCTTGCTGCTTCGGCTTCAAACCAACTGCAGCACCTGCGACAACAACAGAACAAACTAGACAAAGGATAAAAATAACTAGAAATGTTCTACCGACGCTATCTTTATTAATTGGTTTATCATTAGCCACGAGCTTTTCTCCGCTTAATATTTGCTTGAACGACCAGATAGTCAAACAAAGGAGCAAACAGGTTGGCGAACAGAATAGCCAGCATCATCCCTTCAGGATAAGCCGGATTTACTACCCTGATAAGTACACACATTACGCCGATCAGAATGCCATATGCCCATTTACCTTTATCAGTGAATGAAGCGGATACTGGGTCTGTCGCCATAAAAATCATACCAAATGCAAAGCCACCCAGAACCATATGCCACCACCAAGGCATGGCAAATAACGGATTGGTGTCTGAACCAATAGCATTAAATAGGTAAGACATGGCAATCATACCAACCATGACACCCGCCACAATACGCCATGATGCAATGCGGAAGAACATGATGAGTGCGCCACCAATAAACAACATCAGCGTCGAAACTTCACCGATCGAGCCTGGCATATTACCTAAGAACGCTTGCATCCAAGTGATAGGCTCACTTGTTACTGTGTTCATTAGCGCGTGTTCGCCACCTGAAGCCCACTGTGATAATGGAGTTGCTCCCGAGAAACCATCCGCTGCAGTCCAAACCAAGTCACCGGAGATTTGAGCAGGGTAAGCAAAGAATAAAAATGCACGACCCGCTAACGCAGGGTTTAAGAAGTTACGCCCTGTACCACCGAATATTTCCTTAGCAATCACGACACCGAAGGTAATACCAAGAGCCGCTTGCCATAAAGGAATTGTTGGAGGCACAATCAAAGCAAACAAGATAGAGGTTATAAAGAAGCCTTCGTTGATTTCATGACCACGGATCATGGCAAACAACACTTCCCAGAACCCACCGACAAGGAAAACAACGGCATAAATAGGAAGAAAATAAACTGCACCAAGCAGCATTTTACTTCCCCAACCAGCATCCATTGACAGCGAGGCACCTAAAAATTGTGCCAAACTATAATGCCAGTCACTCGCGAGTACTTGCTGTAGCTCTGCTCCACTATACAGTTGATGAAGTGCAGGGATAGCTTGGTTGCCTACGTTGTACATCCCCCAGAACATTGCAGGGAAAACAGCAAGCCAGACTAAAATCATCATGCGCTTCAGGTCAATAGTGTCCCTGACATGAGAACGACCTTTCGTCACCGTTCCCGGTGTATAGAACACTGTAGAAACTGCTTCATACAATGCATAGTATTTAGCGAGTTTTCCACCGGGCTCAAAATGGTGTTCATACTTTTCAAATAAATTTTTCAGACCCATGGAATCACCCTTCTAGCTCAATCTTGGTCAGAACATCACGTAATACAGGACCATACTCGTACTTCGCTGGGCAAACATAGGTACATAAACCTAAATCTTCTTCGTCCAACTCTAAACAGCCCAATTCTTGTGATGTATCGGTATCTCCAGCGAGGAGATCGCGCAACAAATGAGTGATCATGATGTCAAGAGGCATAACACGCTCATAGTTACCAATTGGTACCATTGAACGCTCACCGCCGTTCATTGTTGTCGTAAAATTAAAGCGCTTATTTTTCAGGAAATGCCCGATCGTAGTACGAGTGATCGTAAATTTATTAACACCAGGCATAATCCAGCCAAATAGTTCTTTATCGCGACCTTCGGCTAATACAGAGACTTGATTGTGAAAACGACCAAGATAATGATGGGTATCATCACAAGTTACGCCCCAAAGGACAGAGCCTGAAATAATACGGTTTTCGCCCGCTTTAAGCTGGCCTTGAGTTAATTCATATAAATCAGCGCCAAGGCAAGTGCGTAATAAACGCGGCTTTTCAACCTGTGGCCCTGCCAATGAAACGATACGGTCAGTATAAAGCTGCCCAGTGACAAACAGCTTACCAATCGCAATAACGTCTTGGTAATTAAGGCTCCATACCTTTTTCTTGATGCTTACTGGCTCCAAGAAATGGATATGAGTCCCCGCTAACCCAGCAGGATGAGGACCCGCAAACTGGGTGTATGAAATCTGGCTATGAGCCTCAACTTTTGGTAAATCCCCCTCTCCATGACATACATGGATTTTACCTTCTGTTAAATGGCTAAGGACTAATAACCCATCGTTAAATGCCTGTTCTTGTTCACGAATAACCAAAACGGCATCAGCAGCAAGAGGGTTTGTGTCCATTGCAGTAACAAAAATAGCGCTAGGTGAAGAACCTGGTTGTGGCGAACGACTAAATGGACGCGTTCTTAAAGAGGTCCACAAACCTGATTTAATCAGATTATCTTCGACTTGTTCTCTGGTTAATGCAGATAACTCAGTACGAGTATAAGCTGCAAAGTTTTCCTGTTCATCACCGTCAATTTCAATGACAACAGATTGAAGCACACGACGCTCACCACGATGAATAGCAACAATTTTACCACAGGCTGGACTTGTAAAAACAACCCCCGGATTCTTTTTATCTTCAAAAAGAACCTGCCCTTTTATGACACGTTCACCTTCTTTAACCAGCATCGAAGGACGCATTCCGACATATTCTTCACCTAGCACAGCTACGTGTTGAATTTTCGGGCCGTCTTCTATCACTTGGGCTGGCTCACCTGCGATGGGAAGGTTAAGGCCTTTTTTAATTTTAATCATAAGATCTGCACAAGTTTATCAGTTAAACCCTAAGCTAACGATTCAGCAATGAATGATAGCGACTCAGTAATAAAAACAGCTCAAGCCACTTTCGCCACTTAAGCAGGTATTTTCACATAATTGTTACTAAATTTTTTCTTCTGCCGGACGTAATTTTATCAGTTCCCACTCACTATGTCCGTCTATAGAAGTGACATAGTTCAAGCAAATTGCATTAATATTTAAATTTTTCTGTTAACAATTCGAAATTGCCGAACTATAACATCACCTTTATCGATTGCTGATTACTATTTAACCGATAAAGATTCATCTAAAAACTATTAACAAGCTATATTAATTTTCTATTTACTCGTCTAAAATGCATAAATTCTGTATTCTTTTTAATCAGTGAAAACTTCTACATTTGGCCTTAGTATGAAATTAAGTAAATTTTTTAGTGCAATTTTTCCATTTGTACTCATATATCCACCTGTAATTCAGGCGAGCAACTCTTCATTTATACTTAAGAATAATGCTTTGGATAATCAAAATTCATCTATTTTTATTCAAATATTTAAGCAAGAGGGTTTACTCGAACTCTATCAAAAAACCCCTTCTGGAAAATATAAGCTGACCAAAACTTACCCAATTTGTAAGTTTTCTGGGGGCCTTGGCCCGAAAAAAATAGAAGGAGACCTCAAAAGCCCTGAGGGATTTTATCAAATTACCGCAGAACAGCTCAACCCAAATAGTCGGTATTACCGATCTATCAATATTGGATTCCCTAATGAATACGATAAAGCACAAGGTTACAGCGGTAGTTACCTAATGATCCATGGCAGTTGCGTTTCTGTAGGATGCTATGCCATGACAGATAAATATATGGGTGAAATTTATCAAACCGTCGAAACTGCCTTATTAAATGGCCAGCCAACCATCAATGTCAGCATCTACCCATTTAAGATGACAAATGAAAATATGACGCGCTACAGAAACTCAAGTCACTATTCATTTTGGAAACAGCTACAGCCTGCTTACGAATACTTTAACCAAACAGGAAGACCCGCAGAAATTTCAGTGACATTAGGTAAATACGCGGTAGTTAGCTTACCAGATACCCCAACGAAATTATTAGGATCTAAATCACAATATGCGCTCACCAAGATGGAATAATACAAAGTTACCTGGCTCGATCCGCTGCCAATTTTCATTTCCCGTTAAAGGTTGAGTTGCAATAACAGAAACAATATCAGTGGGTGTGGTGCATTGCTCGAAATCAATTTCAATATCTTGATCTAATAATTTCGCTTTACCAAAGGGTGCTCTACGCGTCAACCAATGTAAATTCGTTGAACTAAACGCCATCAAATATTGCCCATCAGAGAGCAACATATTAAACACCCCTTTATGACGTAGCTGATCCGCCAATGTCGCGACAAAACGAAACACGCTTTTCCAATTGGAGGGTTTTCGTGGGTACTTTTCACTTAACTGATGTAAAATCCAGCAAAATATCCATTCGCTATCAGTTTCACCGATAGGCCAATAACGCCCTGTTTTCAATGAACGATAGCCCTTTAATTGGCCATTATGAGCATAAGTCCAATTGCGCCCCCACAATTCACGCGTAAAGGGATGTGTATTGACTAATGATACATCACCTTGATTTGCTTGCCGAATATGCGCAACAATCGTTTCTGATTTAATAGGATATTCCTGCACAAAGCGGGCAACGGGTGATAAAAAACTTGGTTGAGGATCTTTAAATGTGCGACATCCCAAGCCTTCATAGAACGTAATTCCCCAGCCATCTTTGTGTGGACCGGTATGCCCACCTCGAGAAATTAACCCACTAAGACTAAACGTAATATCAGTTGGAACATTGGCACTCATGCCAAGTAACTCACACATTTAAAGGCTCCTAAACCGGTTAAAACTTTACTTCACCATCTCTTTTTCAATCAACTGAATTAAGATATGGATAACTTTAATATGAATTTCTTGAATGCGATCAGCATAACCAAAGTGTGGGACACGGATTTCAATATCTGCGGTACCTGCCATTTTCCCGCCATCTTTACCTGTTAGCGTGATTACTTTCATCCCTTTCTCACGAGCAGCGCTAATCGCTTTGATAATATTCCCTGAATTACCAGATGTTGAGATGCCCAGTAAAACATCACCTTTCATCCCTACTGCTTCAATAAAACGTGAAAAAACATATTCATAACCGAAGTCATTACTGACACAAGACAGATGACTAACATCTGAAATTGCAATCGCTGGATAACCGGGACGATTTTCACGATAGCGCCCTGTTAACTCTTCAGCAAAATGCATCGCATCGCAGTGTGAACCACCATTACCACAAGACAATACTTTGCCACCAGCTTTAAAAGAATCGGCTAACAATACGGCTGCTTTTTGAATAGCTTCAATATTTGCGTCATCGCTAAGGAAATTTGATAGCGTGTCGGCAGCTTCTGTTAGCTCGCCACGGATCAGGTCTTGATACATGAGGTTTCCTCTTAATTAAGAACATGTTACAGAGAGTATGATTAATTTATATTTAAAATAGCCTAAATAAAAATGCCATCTAATGGCAAAGAGCAGATAGGTATCCACAATTAACCTTTAATACTCAGATTGTTGCACAGGGATTGTTTTGTTTCTACTTTTGATTGTGCTGTCTTAGCTTCGTAGAAAAAGACCTCCTTTTTCCTTACTAGTAACCATAATTTTTTAATGGCCTTAATGTAAATTACCTTAACCATTTTCATAATTTGGTGTTTTTGTGAGCCAAGTTGTAATTAGGATGTAAATACATTGCTAATTCTTTATTAATGGGTATAGATTAAGATAACAAACAGGTCAGACCTCTTACAAGTGGACAGGAGCTTAACTATGATCCTTCTCAGCATTGTGTTATTCCTAGCCTTAATTGGCGTACTTTGTTATCACAAAACATCGTTGGTTTTTAGCGCAATATTATTATTGGCTTATACTGCTGTTATGGGTGTGATAAATATTTGGAGCTACTGGATGTTATTGCCAGTCGCCTTAGTATTATTTCCATTTGTTTTCAGCCCAATACGCCAATCATTATTTTCCGCCCGCGCTATGAAAATGTTTCAAAAAGTCATGCCACCAATGTCAAGAACAGAAAAAGAAGCCATTGATGCAGGGACAACTTGGTGGGAAGGCGACCTTTTCCGAGGAGCCCCTAATTGGAATAAGCTTCATGACTACCCAAAACCACAATTGACTGCCGAAGAACAAGCATTTATTGATGGTCCCGTTGAAACAGTTTGTGGCATGGTCAATGATTTTGAAGTGAGTCATGAGCTCGCAGACCTCCCTCCTGAAGTGTGGCAATATTTACGCGATCACCGTTTCTTTGCAATGATCATCAAAAAAGAATACGGAGGTCTTGAATTTTCTGCCTATGCTCAATCACAAGTATTACAAAAACTTGCCGGAGTTTCGGGCATACTGGCAATAACTGTCGGTGTTCCTAACTCTTTAGGTCCTGGTGAACTCCTACAACATTATGGTACCGATGAGCAAAAACAGCGTTATTTACCGGGTTTAGCTACTGGTGAAGAAATTCCATGTTTTGCTTTAACAAGCCCTGAAGCAGGGTCTGATGCAGGTGCGATCCCAGATACTGGTATAGTTTGCATGGGTGAATGGCAAGGTGAACAAGTCCTTGGTATGCGTTTAACATGGAATAAACGCTACATTACCTTAGCACCAATCGCGACCGTGTTAGGGCTAGCCTTTAAATTATCTGACCCAGATAAACTATTAGGCGGAGAAAAAAACCTTGGTATCACTTGTGCTTTAATTCCAACCAATACACCGGGGGTCGAAATTGGCCATCGCCATTTCCCTCTTAATGTGCCATTTATGAATGGCCCGACTCGCGGTCAAGATATCTTTGTTCCTATTGATTACATCATTGGTGGGCCAAAGATGGCGGGGCAAGGTTGGAGAATGCTTGTCGAGTGTCTCTCTGTCGGACGCGGTATTACATTACCATCTAACTCAACAGGAAGTCTGAAGAGCATCGCTATTGCAACAGGGGCTTATTCCTATATTCGTCGCCAGTTCAAATTATCAATTGGTAAAATGGAAGGGATTGAAGAACCATTAGCACGCATTGCTGGTAACACTTATTTGATGGATGCAGCAGCAACTTTGATTACGTCGGGGATTATGTTAGGCGAAAAACCCGCGGTTCTCTCTGCTATCGTAAAATACCATTGTACTCATAGAGGTCAACGCGCCATTATTGATGCAATGGATATCACTGGTGGTAAAGGAATTTGCCTTGGCGATTCAAACTTTGTCGCCGGAGCCTACCAAGGTGCGCCAATCGCTATTACGGTTGAAGGGGCCAATATTCTCACTCGTAGTATGATCATCTTCGGCCAAGGTGCTATTCGTTGTCATCCATTTGTATTAGACGAAATGGCTGCTGCAAAAGATAATAATTTGCATAAATTTGATAAAGCTGTATTCGGGCATATCGGTCATGTGATTAGTAACCAGTTCCGGAGTTTCTGGTTAGGCTTGACTAACGGTCGTGGCAGTAGCGCGCCAACAAAAGACGAAACACGCCGTTATTATCAAATGTTAAATCGTCAAAGTGCTAACTTAGCTTTATTGTCTGACGTGGCAATGGGGGTGTTAGGCGGAAGCTTAAAACGCCGTGAGCGTATTTCGGCACGCTTAGGGGATATTTTAAGTAACCTGTACCTTGCCTCTGCAACCCTAAAACGCTATGAGGATGAAGGTCGCCAAAAAGCAGATTTACCGCTAGTAAAATGGGCTGTTGAAGATTGTCTCTATCAGTCAGAAAAAGCCATGGATGATTTATTGAAAAACTTCCCTAATAAAATGGTAGCGGCGATAATGCGAGTGACACTCTTCCCTGTTGGCCGTTCTATGTCGATGCCATCTGACCGACTTGACCACAAACTGGCGCAGCTACTGATGGAACCTTCTGAAACACGGGATAGATTAGGTCGTGGTCAGTACTTAACGCCAACAGAAAACAACCCGCATGGCTTAGTAAACCAAGCACTACTCGATATTATTGCTGCTGAGCCAATCTTCGACCGTATCTGCCGTTTAAAAGAGCGTAAACTCAGCTTTACTCGCTTAGATGAACTAGCAGACCAATTACTCCCTGAAAATGTAATTACGCAAGAAGAAGCTGATATTTTACGTAAAGCGGAAGCTAGCCGGTTACGGACTATTAATGTGGATGAGTTTGAGTTTGATGACTTAGGGGTACTTCCGTCAAAAAAGTCTCCTGACGAACCTTCAAGTGAAGATACAAGTAAGAAAAAGAAAGCAGCTTAATTTATAAAGTAAATTATAAAAGGTTATCTTCTTAGAAGTGAGTTTAAGTGTAACAACAAAAAGCCAGCTAGTTATTATAGCTGGCTTTTTGTATGTAAATTATATTTAAAACTTATAATTCCAATTCTAATGCTAATAATTCTTCAATCGTTTGGCGGCGACGGATCAGCGTTGGCTTGCCATCTACAAACATGACTTCCGGTAATAATGGACGACTATTATAATTCGAAGACATAGATGCACCATAAGCGCCAGTATCGTGGAAAACTAAATAATCCCCTACTTTGACCTCAGGTAATGCGCGTGTAACAACTAAACCACCCTCTAATTGAGTAAATACATCCCCTGACTCACATAGAGGGCCTGCAATAATAGTATCGATGAGTTGAGAGCTATCAGCACAACTGCCATCCGCAGTTAGAACAGATACATGATGATAGCTGCCGTACATCGCAGGGCGCATTAAATCATTAAAACCGCTATCCACTAACACATAATGGCGGCTCCCCATATCTTTAACCGCACGGACTTCCGCCAGCAAAACACCGGATTCAGCCATTAAATAACGCCCCGGTTCTATCTCAAGTTCGACTGAGTGCCCTAAATGCTGCTCTATACGCTGACGGGCGTTATTCCATAAACTATAATAATGTTGTACATCTATTAATTCATCGCTTTCACGGTAAGGGGTTGATAACCCTCCCCCTGCCGAAATCGCATGCAGGTCAACCCCAGCGGTGGTGACCAATGCCACCATTGAATCACACACATCAGCAAGATGTTGGTAATCAACGCCAGAACCAATATGCATATGAATGCCCACTAACGATAAATTATAGTGACGAATTTTTTCTAACGCGGCTGGTAAATCTTCATGCCAAATACCGTGCTTGCTATTCTCACCACCCGTATTAGTCTTTTGGCTATGGCCATGACCAAACCCCGGGTTAATCCGCAACCAAACTGGGTGACCAGATTTTTTCTGACCAATCTGGTCTAACATGTCAATCGACCCTGCATTTACCGGAATATCCAGAGCCGTCACTTTTTCTAATGTTGCTCTGTCCAATACATCTGCGGTAAAAACAATTTCTGAGTTTTCACGCCCTGCTTGGAAGCCAGCGACCAGCGCACGCTCTATTTCACCTAAAGAAACAGAATCTACTTTGACCCCTTGCTCTTTCATTAAACGGAGGATATGAATGTTAGAGCTTGCTTTTTGTGCAAACCTAACAGTATCAAAGACTTGTAATTGCTTAATACGCTCAATGATTACAGCGCTATCATAAACCCAAACAGGGGTTCCATACTGGGCTGGTAATCCACGCAAATGTTCAGGTGTTAAATACTGGCTTGTAGTAGTTGCGAATGAAGTCATTGTCTTTCTCGTTTGCAAATTTTTATGGTCTTAATAATTTATTGTATTGAAATCTATTATTCAGAGAAAAAACGGGAAAAAAAATATCCATTTTGCTAAAGTCTATTCATATTTGATATAGCATTTATTTAGAGGCTAAACATGCAAGCTATCTCTTGGCGTCATATTGAAATATTCCGTGCCGTCATGACTACCCCAAACTTAACGGAAGCTGCTACATTACTGAGTACATCACAGCCCACCATCAGCCGTGAACTTGCTCGCCTTGAATATCTATTACAATTTAAATTATTTGATAGGGTAAAAGGCCGATTACAACCAACTGCGCAAGGCTTACGTTTTTTAGAAGAAGTCGAGCGTTCTTATTATGGATTAGAGCGGATCAAAAATTCGGCTAAAACTATTCGGCGTTTTGAACACGCACAAATATCCATTACTTGTTTACCGGCTTTTGCCCAGTCTTTATTACCTCTGGTTTGTCAGTCATTTATGGAAAGTTACCCTGATGTAAATATCACGGTGATCCCACAAGAATCCCCAGTTCTGGAAGAATGGCTTTCTGCTCAGCGTTATGACTTTGGCTTAACAGAACACCTTCAACTACCACCCGGCACTGAACAGCAAACGTTAGGCTGTTTAAATGAGGTGTGTGTGTTACCTGCAGGGCACCCCCTTGAACTAAAACAGGTTTTAACGCCTACTGACTTTCAACATCAACGGTTTATCAGTTTGTCATTAACAGACAGTTACCGCCAGTTAATTGATTCAACCTTTACAGAACACCATATTGAACGAAAAATGGTGATGGAGACACACTCTGCATCATCCATATGCGCTATGGCATTAAAGGGGATCGGGATATCCATTGTAAACCCATTAACAGCGTTAGACTTTCATCAGCAATCTGCAGGGAAATTGGTGATCCGTCCCCTCAGTTTTTCCATTCCATTTACAGTGAGTTTAATTCGCCCCATTCACCGCCCATCTTCTCAACTGACAGATATTTTCACCCAATCACTAAAAAATACCTTCAGCCAAATAGAAGAGAGCTTAGCGTCGGCCTTGTTGCATCAACGCTAACCAATATGGTGACGTTTTGAACCAGTCTGTAAGGAAATCAATCACAGCACGTAATGGTGTAGGCATTTTTTGTCGACTGGTGTATACCCCGTAAATACCTAATGGCATTGGTTGATAATCAGGTAATAATTGAATTAACTCACCACTTGCTAAATACTCTGCGACGGAATAATAAGGTTGCATGGTAACCCCTGCACCATTTAAAGCGCCTTGGGCAAGAAATACGGACTCATTGGCGCTCAACCGCCCGCCAACTAATACCGTATGCTGTTCCCCTTGTTTTTCAAAACGCCAAATGCTGCGCCCAAAAAAGCTATATGTAAGACATTCAAGTAACACTAAGTCTTCAGGTTTAGTGGGCATTTTTTTCCCCGTTAAAAACTTTGGGGAAGCACAAATTACAGAGTGGCAGGTCGATAAAGGCTTAGCAATTAAGTTAGGTTCTAGCTGGTTAGTAATACGGATCGCTAAATCGATACGTTCTTCGATAAGATTAATCGATTTATTAGATATTTGCATATCTATCGTCATATTTGGGTATTGCTGCAAAAATTCTGCCATAGCAACGGATAATGCACTTTGGGCTATCGATTGTGAACAGCTAATGCGCACCAAGCCAGATAGCTCTTTTGCATCATGATGTTGTTGTACAGGTACTAATTGTGAAATCGCATTGAGCTGTAATGATTGCTGATACACCCCCTCACCAGCGGAGGTTAAACTTAAACGCCTTGTTGTTCGATTAAGTAACCGTACTCCAGCCCATTGTTCCATTTCAGATAAATAACGTGTCACCATCGCACGCGACATATCTAACTTTTCAGCAGCACCAACTAAACTGCCTTGTTCCACTATCGTGATAAACACTTGTGCTGCCTTTAACCTATCCATTTACGCCCCATTCGTCCGGTTTATGCAACAAACTTCGCCTAATTATGGTGTTTTTCCGTTAATCATTGCAACTTAATATACATACCAAGCAAAAACGCCTAGTTCATTCTCAGACAATTCAATTTTAGGACTCAAAATGAAATTAACTTTTTTAGCAGCAACAGTATTCATCGCAACATCATTTCAAGTAGCACAAGCCGAGAAATTAACACTCGATATCTATAACCCAGGTAACAACAGTGTATTCCCTGTGTCATCTGAAATTATTAGTGGCCCTAATGAAGTCGTATTAATCGATGCTCAGTTTCAAAATAATGATGCTCAACAACTGGTCGATAAAATTAAAAAACTCAATAAAAAATTAACCACTATTTATATTAGCCACTCAGACCCTGATTATTATTTCGGCTTAGAGACAATTACAAAAGCCTTTCCTGAAGCTAAAGTTATTGCAACATCTGAAACCGTTGCCGCTATTAAAGCGACTAAAGATGGCAAGCTCGCTTATTGGGGAAATGAGTTAAAGGGTGAAGCTCCGACCCATGTGATAGTCCCCGAAATCATCAAAGGGAATAGCTTTACTGTTGATGGCGAGAAACTAGAGATAAAAGGCCTTGACGGTGCTTCGCCAGATAGAACTTATGTGTGGGTTCCATCGCTAAAAGCCGTTGTCGGTGGTGTGATTGTTTCAGACAATATACACGTTTGGGTGGCTGATACACAGACTAAGGCATCACGCCAAAATTGGCAGCAAACGTTAGAAAGTATCAAAGCACTGAACCCGACGATTGTCGTCCCTGGTCATTTCACGGGAGCATCTAAATTGGATATTGGTACGGTGACATTTACTCAGCAATACTTACAAGATTTTGAAACCGCCGCGCAATCGAGTAAAAACTCGAATGAATTAGTACAGCAGGTTGCAGCTAAATACCCACAACTGGATGATAAATCAAGTTTAGAGCTAAGCGCTAAGGTTATTAAAGGCGAAATGCAGTGGCCTCAATAAATTAGTATCACTCCCTTATAACAACCATTTTGTATATTTAACATACTGAATAATATGCCTAGAAATACAACCGCGAGTATAAGGGAGATTGTTGTATATAACTGTTGATAATAATGATACAACTTAACTCAAATTAACCCCAAATTATTACAGAGGATCAATAATGAAAAATATAACCCTACACTATATTTATGACCCTTACTGCGGCTGGTGTTATGCAGCAGCCCCTTTAGTGGAAATTGCAACCAAACACCCCAGTACCAATGTTGAGATGCATGGTGGTGGCATGTTAGCCGGTGATGCGCGTTTGCATCTTGATGATAATTTTCGCCAATATATTATGCAATCAGATAAACGTATTGCAGCGATGACAGGGCAAGTTTTTGGTGATGACTATATAAAAATGCTCCATGAACCTAATTTAGTCATGGACTCCCTACCACCACAAACCGCTATTTTAGCTGCAACCAAGCAAGGTAAAGGCTTTGAGATGCTTAAAACCATTCAAAAAGCCCATTATATTTCTGGGCGTCATATTAATGATACGGCAGTGCTTGCTGAATTAGCCCAAAAGCTTAGCTTGAATGCTAAGCAGTACACCAGTGATTACACGCAATGTGAACAAAATGAAACTGCAAAACACATACAGAATAGTAAAGCATTGCTCGCCCAGTCTGGTGCGTCAGGTTTCCCTACGCTGTTAATTCAGCAACAAGGGAAATGGTTACGGGTTCCTTTACAAAATTACCTTGGGTCACCAGACAAATGGCAGCAATTTTTAGACTCGTTGGTCGCTGCTGCGTCTTAACCCTTACATTTAGTTGTCGCTAACCAATACGCAGTATAGATAAATACAGCAAGATACTTGCACTAATGATAATTGTAGGCCCGAATGGTATGGTTTGGGCTATTTCATTTACTAACGGCTTAGCACTTACACAACTTGGAGAATGACCCCCTTGGCTTATTTTCGGCAATACCCAATAAGCGAATGCATAATGTAACAGCCCTAAACAAGCCGCAAGCCCTATAAAATAAGGTAATAACCATACCCCTAACCATGCAGCACACGCTGCAATTAACTTTAAGTCCCCTCGCCCCATCTGTGGTTGTTTTTTAATTTTTTCCACGAGTGTAACGGTAATTAGCATCATAAAATAACTCAATATAACTGCATAGATAGCCGAAATGACATTGCCTTGAGGTAAGTTAATTTGATATAGCAAACCAGACCACAATAAAGGATAGGTTAGTACATCCGGTAAATAACCCATTTTATAATCAATAATAAATAACGGTGTTATTAAATTAATAAAAACCACTAAAAACAACATTACCCATAAACTATTAAATGACCCAATAATAATACAACCGAACACCCCATATAGAATAAGTAAAGTATGAAGTTTAATTGTTATTTTGTTTTTCCCAAAACACCAAACAGGGAGATAAATAAGTAACTTTTGAGTCATTAAAACGGATAAAAATAACACAACAAGAAATATAACATCTTGTTTACATAGATGAAATCCAATTGACTCAATAAAAAAAAGCCTTTCATCCCCCTGCCAGGAAGATATCATATTTGTCATATTATCAATAAATGATTTAATATATGATAATAAAAAATAAAATAATTCCTTCATTTTATACTTCCTTCCATTACGGAGCCAAAATAAATATACTCGCTATTCTGGCTTATCCCAACACTTTAATTCCGTGTTATTTCGTCGGTTTATTCGACATTTTCAGTTTTTATTTTTTTGAGTAATTATTGATAAAATTGCCACCGCACAGACGTACTACAATTAGCATTTTTTTCGTTATAAACTAAGCGCTAGTGCTTGTGTTTAGAGATTCAATCCCCATATTCATCAAAGCTATCTTATTTATTAACCTAGTCTGTACTAAGGAAAAGCTATGCGCATCCCACGCATTTATCACCCAGAGCCTCTTAAAACGAATATGACAATTTCTCTTGGTGATGACGCCACAAACCATGTAGGGCGAGTACTACGCATGACTGCGGGGCAAAAACTCGAACTTTTTGATGGTAGCAATCAAACGTTTGATGCTGAAATTACTGAAGCGACTAAAAAGAATGTATATGTTCGCATTGTAGATAGCCGTATTGATGATAGAGAGTCCCCTCTCGATTTGCATTTAGGGCAAGTGATGTCCCGTGGAGAAAAGATGGAATTTACCATCCAAAAATCCGTAGAGTTAGGGGTAAATATCATTACACCACTGTTATCAGAGCGTTGCGGCGTTCGCTTAGAAGGTGAGAGGTTAGCGAAGAAATTACAACAATGGCAAAAAATTGCTATTGCGGCCTGTGAACAATGTGGGCGCAACCGTATCCCAGAAGTCCGCCCCGTACAAACACTTGAAGATTGGTGTGCAGAAGATGATGGCGCATTTAAAGTTAATCTTCATCCTAGGGCAACAGAAAGCATCAATACACTGCCAACTGAATTGAAAAAAGTCAGGTTGTTAATTGGCCCTGAAGGGGGGTTATCAGCCGATGAAATCGCAATGACAGCAAATTATCAATTTACCGATATACTGTTAGGGCCTAGAGTATTACGAACAGAAACGACTGCGCTAACCGCTATCACTGCACTGCAAGTGCGCTTAGGTGATCTGGGTTAAGGAGAAAAAATGATCAAGCTCGGTATAGTGATGGACCCAATTTCATCCATCAAAATCAAGAAAGACACCAGTTTTGCGATGATGTTGGAAGCTCAGCGTCGTGGTTACGAAATCCATTATATGGAAATGAATGACCTGTATTTACACCAAGGTGAGGCTAGAGCACAAACTAAAATAGTCACTGTCGAAGAAAACCCTGACAAATGGTATGAGTTTCATGGTGAGCAAGACATCGCACTTGGTTCACTTGATGCTATTTTAATGCGTAAAGATCCGCCTTTTGATACCGAATTTATTTACGCTACCTATATTTTAGAGAGAGCAGAACAAGCGGGCTCTTTAATTGTCAATAAACCGCAAAGTCTGCGTGACTGTAATGAAAAATTATTTACCGCTTGGTTCCCTGAGCTGACGCCAGATACGTTAGTCACTCGTAGCCCACAAAAACTGAGAGAATTCCACCAGCAACATGGGGATGTTATTTTCAAACCTTTAGATGGCATGGGTGGCGCTTCCATTTTCCGTCTAAAACAAGATGACCCAAATGTTGGCGTCATTATTGAAACGCTAACCGAACATAGTTCCCGTTACTGTATGGCTCAGAACTTTTTACCATCAATTAAAGACGGTGATAAACGTGTATTAGTTGTCGATGGCGAACCTGTTCCATATTGCTTGGCACGTATCCCTGCACAAGGTGAGACTCGTGGTAACCTTGCCGCTGGTGGCCGAGGTGAAGCTCGTCCTCTTAGTGAAAGTGATTGGGCCATCGCACGGGCTGTCGCGCCAACGCTGAAAGAAAAAGGCTTAATTTTTGTTGGTCTTGATATTATTGGTGACCGTCTGACTGAGATTAACGTTACTAGCCCAACCTGTGCGCGTGAAATCGAAGCAGCATTCGATATTTCTATCACGGGTATGTTGATGGATGCGATTGAACGTCGCCTAAAGAAATAAGCCATAAATGGTTAAAAAGGCCTGTTTAGGTCTTTTTAACTGGTTGTTTTAAAAGTTGTTATTAAATTCAATGGAGCCTTAGTTTGAATCTGCAAAACCATTTTCTTATCGCCATGCCATCCCTAACAGACCCTTATTTTGAACAGTCTGTTGTTTATGTGTGTGAGCACAATGAAAAAGGGGCGATGGGGATAGTAATTAATAAGCCTATTGATGATTTTTCCGTCGATACAATGCTCAAAAAACTTGAAATTACGATATCTGATAAAGTTAATAACCGTAACTTAGAAAGGCCTGTAATTGCTGGTGGCCCTGTGGCAGAAGAACATGGGTTTATCTTACACACACCAATAACTGGTTTCTTATCTAGCCTACACTTAAATGAAGATGTCATGGTCACCACCTCCAAAGATATTTTAGAAACGCTTGGTGGTGAGGATTCCCCCGAGAACTCCCTCGTAGCACTCGGCTATTCAAGCTGGGAACCGGGCCAACTTGAACGAGAAATTATGGAAAATAGCTGGTTAACGGTGGAAGCTTCCCCTAAGCTCATTTTTGATACCCCTATTAATGAACGCTGGGCTGCTGCTGCAAAATTAATCGGTGTTAATATTCATACTATTTCAATGCAAGCGGGGCACGCTTAATGTCTGGAAGAACTTTGCTCGCCTTTGATTTTGGAACTAAAAGCATCGGTGTTGCTATTGGGCAAGAAATTACGGGCACTGCTCGACCGTTGGCTTCTTTAAAAGCCAACGATGGTCGCCCTGATTGGCAACAAATCGAAAAATTACTTAAAGAGTGGCTTCCTCAATTGGTCATTGTCGGCCTGCCACTTAATATGGATGGAACCGAGCAACTCGTCACAAGCCAAGCTCGTAATTTTGCCAACCGCATTCATGGTCGCTTTGGTGTCAAAGTCGAATTGCATGATGAACGGCTATCCACTGTAGAAGCAAAAGCTGGTCTTTTTGAGCAAGGTGGTTACCGTGCATTAAGCAAAGGAAAAGTAGACTCGGCGTCTGCTGTTGTTATCCTTGCAAGCTGGTTTGAGCAAAACTAAGTGGGGCTCCCTTACTGAGAGCCCACTAAAAGTAGAGGACTAACTGCCCCCTAAGATAGTCTTTAATATCACTGGGCTATTTTTATTTGGTAAGTTACTGATTTTGTATCTTGGCTTTTTACTTGCAAAGGATACTCAGTTCCCCATAAAAATGTTGCTGATTTATCTGTATTATGGGGTAATATCAAATTCATTTCTAATGGTATATCCGACACTATACGGTAATTATTTTTCGGCTGTGGGTATTCATGGTGCGCCGAAATATACCCCGTAAATATATCAATATTTCTTTCATTACCAATATCTAAGTAAGGAGCATCTTTGTGCTTTTGAAAGTACGGTGCGTACTTACTCGCAACAATAATAAATGAGTCTGTATCGACCACTTCTTTATTGTTATAGCGAATATTCGAAATTCTCCCTACCGTAGCCCCTTCATTTTTCTTACCGTATAAATCATATAACGGTAATTTGCTAATATTTACATCATAGGTTAGCCCCATAATTGGGTAAAATAAAAAGCTATGGGCATTAGTATTAATTAATGGTGTAGACTCATCTATTGGCATATTATAAATATTTGAGCTCATTTCCAACCATTCGATTAATTGTTGCTTGTTTACCTTTAATGCAGATAAAGAAGCGGGATAAAAAATCTTGTTTAAATCCCTATTGGTTATTTTCCTGTCTTGTATGTCAACAAAAAAACTTGCATCATTTAATGAATAAGATGGTGAAATAGAAATTAACACCTTATCGCTTTCACTCGTAAAATTTCGCATATAATAACGAAGGGAGTCCGCAAGTACAGTTGTTAGGCTTTCATTTCCAATCAGATTAAAATTATTATTGATTTTAAATTTGTCTTGGCTTACTTCTTTGTCTAAGTCACTTTTTAAGTCTTGTTCTGTATCATTTATGCACAACGATATTTTCTCAATAGTACTCTCTTTAGCAACAGAATTTTTTCTATCGACTTGATATCCTTTACTACTTTTTATATCCCACTTATCATTATTCTTTTCTAGAACAAATTTAATAGCGGATAGTGACTCCCCCCACTTACCCGGTTGAGCCGCTGGCTTGCCAAACATTTTCCCATCCTTAACATTAATATTTTCATTAGCTGTTATTTTTTCAGAAGGAAAAACTTCATGAGTATGACCAAATAAAATACCGTCTATATTCGGATTTTTGGCAAGATAAAATGCGACATTTTCCATACCATGTTCAACTTGTGATACATCAATACCTGAATGAGATAAGGCAATAACCAAGTCAGCCCCATCTTTTTTCGCCTGAATAGCAGTACTATTTGCAGCATCTAGCATATCAGTAAATGTAATCTCACTTTCAAGTTTGCTTTTATTAAAAAGCATTGTTTGCATAGGAACTAACCCTAAATATGCGATTTTCAGTAAATGCTTATTACCCGCGTCATCTAAAACCTCTTTTTCCTGAATAATATACTCAGGATAAAGGCTTTTTTGTGACGTATTATCAATAACATTACTTAAAACTACTGGAAAGTTCGCTCCAGAATAAGACCATTTCAAAAACTCAGCACCATTATCAAAATCATGATTACCAGGGGTTGCTACATCATAATTAAGTGCATTTAAACTACAGATAACAGGAGATATACGATAATAGCTTTCATTTTGGTTATAGCGTTTAATAATATGATTCCCTAATGGGTTGCCAGATAATAAATCACCAACATCAACTAAATAGGTGTTTTTATTATCATGCCTAAATTTTTCAATCGCACCAACTAGCGATTTCAAACCATATTTTTCACTTTTTAGATTATTAAAATAATCCTCATCACTTATGAAAGAGTGAATATCAGACGTACCAAGGATATTAATTTCCACTAGGTTATCAGCATAAGACAATGGGATGATAATACTTAAAAGTAATGCAACAGAAAATTTATTCTTCATATTAGTCACTCAAAGTTAATTCCTACAAAAAGCGCTAATCACACCAGCTTCTTATAAGACAATATACTCTTAATAATTCAATATACATGTAAGCAATAAGCAAAGTTAGACCTGGAGCTTAGATAAGCTAAACGACTCAGCAAACTCAGTATAATCAACACAATGTAACTTGAAGTATGTACAAGTAGCTTAATGCGTTATCCAGTTATCACACGCAAGTTGTGCTACTTTCATTTCTATATCAAAAGGAACAGGTTGCGGAATATTTTTTAATGCTTTGCTATCTAAAGCAATTTTTTCTAAACTTAATGTTTGTAAAGCGAGGCCTAAATCCATAACTTCAATAGGATTACCATTTCCTGCAGACAAATTAACAAGGTTTGCATCCGACATTAGGAATATATTTTTACCCGTTTTCAATTGGTATTTATTAATTTTAGGTATGACCTCTTCACTATTATTACTTAAATTCTTCAATGCATTCACATCAATTTCACGTTGGAAATGCCCCGCATTAGCCACAAGCACATTATTTTTCATTGCAGAAAAATGTTCTGTAGTAAGTATATTATCTCGCCCAACGACACTCACAACAAAGTCGGCATCCTGTAACGTACTGATTAATTCAGCAGTTTGAAAACCTTCTAAATGAGCTTCTAATCGAGTAAGCGGATTTGTATCTACTACCGTAACATGTGCCCCCATTCCCCTAAAACGCTGTGCCACACCAGAGCCACAATAACCATATCCAATCACCACTACTTTTTTACCGTGTATCATTACATTAGTTGCATGAGCAATACTTTCCACAACAGATGAGCCAACACCATATCGATTCTCTATAATTCTTTTAGACTGAGTATCATTAATAATTAATGTTGGCCAAAGCTGAGATGTGAAATCTTCCCTTAACCTATTTGCTCCTGTGGTTGTTTCTTCCGTCGCACCAATAATTACTTTTTGTAATGCCTTAAATTTAGGATCGGTAAGAACCAGCTCATGTAAATCTGCACCATTATCGGCGATGATATCCGGCTTCATTTCCAAGACATTTTTGCAATAGGCTATATGGTCTTCAAAAGATTCATCTCTCCTCGAAAAAACACTCACATTCATATATTTTACTAATGCTGCCGCTGTTTCATCTTGTGTAGAACCAGGAGAACCTGTAATAGCAATTTTTGCGCCACCTTTTGTCAAGGCTTCAAGCCATACCCCTGTTTTTGCTTCAACATGTAAACAAATACCAATTGTCAGACCTTTAAATGGTTGTTCTTTTTCAAGTCTTTCAATTAAACTTTGCATAATAGGCATATGTGCTTTGGCCCAATTAATACGTTTTATTCCTTTATCTGCTAAATTAATATCAGCAATAGAGTATTGATGAGTATCTAACATAATATATACCTCAATATTTTTACATTTTTATGAATAAGCATGCTGTTTTTTTCTATTTGAAAAAAACATGTACAGTACATAAATAAATGTGAATGTAATCGTATAGCTAGTGAATACAATCCAAAACATTTTCCAATCTACAACCCCATTTATCGTATTAAGATCTAATACCCAGCCACTCAATATGGCACCTAAGAAAGTACCAAATCCATTAACTAAAGTAGTAAATACGCCTTGTGCTGTAGAACGAAATTCAGGTGCTATTTCTTTTTCCAAGAATAAAGAACCCGAAATATTAAAGAAATCAAAGGCGCAACCATATACTAACATTGAAAGGAATAATGCTATTGTTCCTATATAGGTAAAATCACCATATGCAAATAACCCGAAGCGTAAAATCCAAGCTATCATGCTCAACAATAAAACTTTTTCTATCTTGATATACTTTAATAAAAAAGGAAGTAGCAATATAAAAATCACTTCTGAGAATTGCGATATTGATAAAAAAATTGTCGGGTAGGTTGAAAAAATAGAGTTTTGAGCCTCTGGTGCGGCAGCCAGATCCTGCAAAAAGGGTACACCGAGAGTATTCGTGATTTGTAAAACAGACCCTAGCAGCATAGAAAAAAACAAGAAAACAACGACTTGAGATTTCCTAAATAAGACAGCCAAATCACTAAATTTAAATGAATGAGGATCACATTCCAAATTATGGTTATCTTTATTTACCGATATAAAAATAACAGAATAAAGGCTTAAAGCCACGGAAGCTATTGCTGCTATATACAATTGATAATAACTCATCTCTAACTTTAATAAGCTAATAATCCACATTGCAGCTATAAAACCAACAGTTCCATACACCCTGATTTTTGGGAAATAATTTTCTGATTTTAATTTTTCCCTATCCAGTATTTCAAAAATTATACTATTACAGATTGACATTGTTGGCATATAAAAAATCAGATGAACTAATGTCATGGCGAAAAGCAAACTAACCGAAGTACTATGTGCCATTGCAAAAAAAAAACACGCCGATATTAAATGAATGGTAACATAGACGAATTTTCTATTATTAATTCTATCTGCAATTAGCCCCATTAAAATAGGTGAGCATAGTGATGCAATGCCTAAAGAACTAAAGACTAACCCAACATCTCCACCTGTAAAGTGGAGTGTATTAAACATATATGAAGCAAATGTAACTAGCCAAGAGCCCCATATAAAAAACTGCATAAACGAGACTATTTTTAATCGAGTAATTGTGCTCATAATAATTTATTTACCTCACTCAATATTACGTAAACACGTTTATATACAATGTACATTCGGTATGGCTAATAAAAACATTGATTCTACTACTGAGCATTTTCCTCTAATGCATTTCTTGGTTTTAATTAATGTACTGGGTATTAAACAAGAATAAAGTGATATACTTCACAGCAAGTAATACGTATGACTTGACATGGATCACATAAAAACATAAAGCTTGCAAATTAATAAGCCCAAACAAAATTTATCATTTAGTATGAGCGTATTAGATCATTTTTAATTCGTTTAGAATAACGCATCCATCTGTTTATAAAGTATTTTTTATGTTTTCACTCTTGATATGGAGAAAAAATGTCTACTGTTAACAGTAAAGATGTCGCCCGTTTAGCTAACGTCTCACAGTCGGCTGTATCTCTTGTATTTAGTGGTCGTTACCAAGGCCGAGTATCTGAAAAAACCCGTGAAAAAATCCTCTGTGTGGCAAAAGAGCTAGGCTATCAGCCTAATATCAATGCACAAATTTTACGTAGTGGAAATTCACGTACCGTTGCATTTATTGTCCCCGATATTCAACAACCCTATTTCGGAAAAGTCGTTCATGCTGCAGAGCTTTCAGCAACCAAATCCGGGTATTCTTTAATTCTTTTAGATAGTTATGCCAACAAACAATGGTCTGAACATTTATTTTCATTATTTCAAAGTAAACTAATTAGTGGCTGCATTATTTATTCATGTGAAAAAAAACATATCGAATTATTAGAAAATTACCGAGATAAGCTGATATTCATAGAGTCTGATGATGAAAAAAATAATGACATTCTTTTAGATATTGATAAAACGATCAAATCTGCGTTCTCTATTACGCATAAAATGAAACGGTTTAAGGTTGGTTTTTTTAGATCTGATATCCCAAGGCAACATTTTCTAAATCGCCATAAATTATTTAACAATGAATTCGAGTCATTAAACTATGTAGAAAAATCTAAATGTGTCATTTACTCATCCTTTAACCTTGCTGAAGCAACCCAAAATGCAGCATCTTTACTTCAGCAAAAACCCAATATTGTATTTTGCGATGATGACTTATTAGCTGGTGCGCTTTATCGAGCAGCAAAGCAGCTTAACATCACGATTCCTAAAGATGTTGCCGTGATCGGATTCAATGATACTGACCTTTGCAATTATTTAAACCCCGAACTGTCTACGGTTAAAATACCCACTCAATATATAGGCGAATTAGCGATAAAAATGCTTTTAGATAAAATTTCCGACCGGAAAGAACCAATAAAACAAGAAGTTATTAAATTGGAAATCATTACAAGGGGTTCAACACAGTTTTGATTATCGAGTTCGGGTTGCCGTTATCTTTTTACTGCTGTCACTAGTGTGCCTATTTTGTCAGCATCACCGTCTGTTATGAATCAATCGGCCTTTTGCTGTTATCTGGGAAAGCAGATTTAAGGACACTGTTAGAAAATGCTTTTTTATCAAGCTTAACCAGTATTTTTTTGAATTCCCCCTATGCAAAGGTGCCGTTCTGACGCGATTTGCTTTACACTATGGTCAATAACCGCAATTCATCTACTTGGTAAATAGACCTGTATGTGAATACACCAATATTGAATTAAACTATATTGAATAAAACAATGACCATTCAAAATAATATCTCTGATGTCACAGCACGTATTGATCTTGCCGCCGCAGAGTGCCAACGCTCACCACAAGACATTACGCTGCTTGCTGTAAGTAAAACCAAACCTTGTGAAGCTATTTCAGAAGCCATTGAGGCTGGTCTTTTCCAATTTGGTGAAAATTATGTTCAAGAAGGTGTTGAAAAAATTCAATATTTTTCAAATAGGAATGACCTTGTTTGGCATTTTATCGGCCCATTACAATCCAATAAAAGCCGCCTAGTTGCCGAACACTTTGATTGGTTTCACACCCTTGACAGGGCAAAAATCGCTCAACGATTGAACGACCAACGTCCTAGCGATAAAGCCCCTTTAAATGTTCTCATCCAAATCAATATTAGTGATGAGAATAGTAAATCGGGGATCACCTTAGCGGAATTAAACGAACTAGCCGCCCAAGTCGTCACTATGCCTAATCTGGTATTACGTGGTTTGATGACAATCCCTGCCCCCGAAACAGATTACGAACGCCAGTGTGCCACATTTCGCAAGATGGATGCTGCATTTAAGCAATTACAAACAAATTACGCTACCGTCGATACACTTTCGATGGGTATGACTGATGACATGCGCGCAGCAATTCATTGCGGCTCTACTTTGGTACGTATAGGAACCGCTATTTTTGGCGCTCGCCAGTATCACCAATAAATAAGGAGAACAGAATGCAACATCGTAAAATTGCCTTCATCGGTGCCGGAAATATGGCTCAAGCCATTATTACAGGTTTGGTTAACCACGGTTACCCTGCATCCATGATCACGGTTTGTTCTCCAACCCCTGTACGCCGTGACAAACTCGCCGAACAGTACGGTATAATCAGTCGCCATGACAACCTAGCCGCAGTGCAAGCCGCCGATGTGATTATGCTCGCAGTCAAACCACAAATGATGAAAGAGGTCTGTGAGCCACTGCAACAAGTTACCAATTTTGACCAAAAATTAGTCCTCACCATTGCTGCGGGCATCCCTGCTGAACGCTATAACGAATACCTCGCACACCCGCTTAATTTAGTGCGCATTATGCCAAATACGCCATCATTAGTGGGTAAAGGCGTTAGTGGGTTGTTTGCTCAAGGGCAAGTATCAGAGCAAGACAAAAAATTCGCACAAGAACTCATGCAAAGCGTTGGGACAACAATTTGGTGCCAAAAAGAGCAAGAGATCAATAATATTATTGCGATTACAGGCAGTTCCCCTGCTTATTTCTTCTTATTTATGGAAGCAATGCAGCAAAAAGCGCAACAACTCGGTTATGATAGTGTGCAAGCCCGTGAATTAGTCCTCAATGCCATAGAAGGCTCTGTGGAACTAGCTAAATCACAAAGTGATACAGCCTTTTCAACATTACGTGAACAGGTCACCTCTAAAGGCGGTACTACCGCGATGGCTTTAGAACAATTTTATAATGGAAATCTTCCGCAAACTGTTGCCAATGCAATGCAAAGTGCAATTGACAGAGCCGAAGAGATGGAAAAACTTTTTTAATTTAATCGCGGAATTTGCCATGAAGACTATCGTTTTTGTTGTCACTACTCTGATCCAGCTGTACATTTTTGTTTTACTACTGCGTGTTTGGATGCAATGTGTACGTGCCGATTTTTATAACCCATTTTCAAAATTTGTCGTTAAGGCAACTCAACCCATTGTTGGGCCATTACGTCGAGTGATCCCCGCTATTGGCTCAGTCGATACCGCTTCAGTTGTTGTCGCTTTTGTGCTGGCATTAGCTGCAATTATTTTCGGTATGTGGGCAACTAATTTACTGCCAATTTTAGGTGTTACGATCCTACCTATGGGGGTTATTTTATTATTAACCTACGCAGGTAAATTGATTTTCTGGATGATTTTAATCCGCGCTATTTTAAGCTGGGTCAGCCAAGGCCGTAACCCTGTTGACTATTTATTGTACCAATTAACAGAACCATTAATGGCACCAATCCGTCGTATTATTCCAGCAATGGGCGGGTTAGACTTCTCAGCCATGATTGTGATGTTTATCTTGATTGCGCTTAACTATTTGCGTGTAGATATTTCCTTATGGATTGACCCATCACTCACAGCAATGATGTATTCCATTGGTATTATGTAAAAATGAGTTCTAAATGATGCAAAAAGTTGTTTTAGCCACCGGCAATCCGGGAAAAGTGAATGAGTTAGCCGACTTACTCCGTGATTTTGGTATGGATATTGTCGCGCAAACTTCATTAGGTGTTGAATCTGCTGAAGAAACAGGTTTAACCTTCATTGAAAATGCTATCCTGAAAGCCCGACATGCTGCGGCGCAAACGGGCTTACCCGCAATTGCCGATGATTCAGGGATCTCTGTTGATGCACTGGGAGGAGCTCCGGGTATCTACTCCGCACGTTATGCGGGGGAAGAGGCGAATGATGAGCAAAACCTTATAAAATTACTTAATGCAATGGAACATGTGCCTGATGGCCAACGTCAGGCACAATTTAACTGTGTTTTAGTGTATTTACGCCATGCAGAAGACCCGACCCCCTTAGTATTCCACGGTCGTTGGCAAGGCATTATTACTCGTGAACGTAAAGGCCAAGGGGGTTTTGGTTATGACCCTATTTTCTATATTCCTGAATTGGGTTGTACTTCAGCGGAGTTAACTAAAGCAGAAAAACAAGCCATTTCACATCGTGGTAAAGCCCTAACAATGATGTTGGAAGCATTAAAAAATGCTTAAACAACCACCATTGAGTTTATATGTTCATATTCCTTGGTGTGTGCAAAAGTGCCCATATTGTGATTTCAATTCACACACCCTCAAAGGGGAAATTCCCCAAATGGAATATGTTGAGCACCTATTGGCAGACCTTGATATTGATGCGCAATTAATTGGTGAACGCCCTGTCAAAACTATTTTTATTGGTGGGGGAACCCCGAGTCTGTTAACTGCCGAGTCCATGCAAGCCTTGATGGATGGTATTCGCCAACGTATCCAGTTAGATGTACAAGCTGAGGTTACCATGGAAGCTAACCCCGGAACGGTAGAGGCAGACCGTTTCGCTGGCTATCAAGCTGCGGGGATCAACCGAATTTCCATTGGTGTGCAAAGCTTTGGTAATGATAAATTAATAACATTAGGCCGCATTCATGGCGCTGATGAAGCAAAGCGTGCCGCTCAATTAGCGACAAATTTAAATTTGAGAAGCTTTAACCTCGATTTAATGCATGGCCTCCCATCTCAAACTCGCAATGAAGGTTTATCTGATTTACGTCAAGCTATTGAGCTTGCCCCACCGCATTTGTCTTGGTATCAGTTGACCATTGAACCTAACACTCAATTTGGGTCACGCCCTCCCACGTTACCTGACGACGATACTCTGTGGGATATCTATACAGAAGGTCATAAATTATTGAGTGCAGCTGGCTATCAGCAATACGAAACGTCAGCTTATGCCAAACCGGGTTATCAATGCGAGCACAATCTTAATTATTGGCGATTCGGTGATTACCTTGGTATTGGCTGTGGGGCACACGGTAAAATCACATTTGAAGATGGAAGAATTTTACGTACAGTAAAAACCAAGCACCCTCGTGGCTATATGGAAGGTCGTTACATTCATCAATCCTATGATGTTGACACCAAAGATAGGCCATTTGAATATTTTATGAACCGTCTCCGCTTACTTGAAGCAATGCCTCGTGATGAATTTACCCAATATACTGGGTTACCCGAATCAACAGTTAGACCAGCTATTGATGAAGCATTAACAAAGGGTTATATCACTGAGACGGATAACGAATGGCAAATTACAGAACATGGAAAACTGTTTCTCAACTCGTTGTTAGAATTGTTTTTAGATGAGGAATGATTTTTAAGCAAAAAATCGTTTGTTAATCGAAGGTATATTTCGCTCGTTCATTGAAAGCCCGCATCAACACCTGATGCGGGCTTTTTATTTAGAGATAAAAAAGAAATAAACGACAATAACAATGAGGATAGTAAATATTGCCGTAGCCAATAAGACAACGGCAGATATTAATTACAGGGCATTAACGACAGCATTCACTTGTTCAGTTAAGCTGACTAAGCCACCACCTGACAAGTACCACAAGTCAGATTGTAAATAGGTAATCTTGCCATCTTTATAAGCTTTCGTTTCTTGAATGTTTGTATCTTCAAAAACGGTTTTATCTAATTTGCCTGCGCCAATCGCTTCACTACGGTCAATAATCAGGATCACATCAGGATTGGCTTGTGCGATGGCTTTGCTATCGACCACACGGCGTTTAGACTTATCGGCATTTTCATCAATAGGTAATTCAGCACGCTGAGCTTTCACTACGTTATAGACAACAGCTTGATTATTTGGGATCAGCTTGCCATCATTATGCATTAACACTAATACTTTTTTATTTGAATCAGCGGCTTTTTTCTGAGCATCTGCAATGGTTTTATCTAATTCGACCAGTTGTTCATCAACTGATTTTTGATTGCCATACAATTCACCAATTACCCCAAGATTTGCCTTTACTGATTCCATATAATGTTTACTATCGGAGCCTAGGTTGATCGTTGGTGCAATATTTGATAGCGCCTCATAAGATTTGCCTTGGCGGCCCGTGATCACAATAAGATCAGGTTTTAACAGTGCAATTTTTGCTAAATCGGGCTGTTTCATCCCACCTGCATTTTCCATTGACGCTGGAATATTGCCTTTAACATAAGCAGGTGCATTTGCTGTTGGTAACGCAACGACTTTATCACCTAGGCCTAGTTTTTGCATTGAGTCATAAACACCGAAATCAAATAAAACCACCTTTTGTGGTTTTTTGGCCACCTCAGTTTCACCTGAAAGATGTTTAATCGTGACTTTTTCAGCACCTTGCGCTGTCACCACATTGGGTGTGAAAGCAGCCGGTTCTGCGCTAAAAGCCAAAGGAGCAGAGAATGACAATACAGAAACAAGTACTGCAGGAATGAACTTTTTCATTTAAACGATCCCAATTTAGTCATTAAGCCAAACCCGCATTGTAAAGAGAGTGACTTAGATGTCAACTAAATAAGAATCAATTTCATTTTCATTACCATTAATGATGCGAATATCACATTTATAATGAAAAGTTACAGAGAATGAAATAATAAAACAGTAAGATGATTTTATATCTTACTGTTTTTATACGGGATTAACTAATTAGTTAGCTTTGAGCGAGTTAAGTAGTGAAACGCGTTGTTGTTCCATTGAAGTCACTTTAGCACAGACTTGTTGCCCAAACTGTTGGAAGCTTTTTTCTTGTGTTTTCCATTCGGACTCAAGCTCTTGTTGCAACCCACCTAGATTACCCAACATCCCTTGCAAGGCCTTGCTTGCATCGCCCCCAGATAACAATTGTTTGCGCCCCATTTCATTGATACTATCTTGCAAAATACCACCTAAGCTTTCATTAACCAGCTGACGACCTTTTGTTTCTACTGTTTTCATCGCTTCATGATGGAATACATAACCGTTAGGGCGAGTCTCAATGATTTGATCAATTTGCCCATTCAGTTCTTTTTCTAGTTTAGTCAACCGGTTACGAATATTGCTATCCCCCCCAATGACTTTAACAACCACTTTATCAATGGTTTCCCTTGAAGTAGATAATTTTTTTTCTGATTCTTGTTTTATCCAAGGTAAATCACTACGGATCATCGATTGATAACGGATAGCTTGCTGTTTTTGCGTTTCTGTCGCGGCAATATTGTTACCATTGAGTGTGATATCGCCGTCTGGGGTAATTTTTAAATCACCGCTACGGCCAATGACCTGTACACTTTCTGGCGTCATAAAGATGTCATCTTTCGGAGTGACAGAGCAATTATAATCTGCAGCTTGGCTTGTCGCGCAGGCAAGGAGTGAAAATGCAATTAATGTACGACGTAACATAAAATCTCCTAGTAAAACGTTATATCAACGACTAATGGCTTCAACCAGTGGCGTTAAAAAACAGAACGTCCAATTCGCTTTGATAATAACTCTAAGGCAGCACAACCAGCCAGAGAGTTCCCCGCCGCATCGAGTTCGGGGGACCAAACTGCTACAGTGAATTGGTTTGGTACCACACAAACGATACCACCGCCAACACCAGACTTGCCGGGCATTCCTATCCGAAATGCAAATTCGCCAGAGCCATCATACATACCACATGTCATCATCAACGCATTGATTTGCCTTGATTGTAGTGGAGTGATGATTGGGTCAATGGAACAAGATGACATTCCTTGTGATGTTAAATAGGAAAAACATTTCGCTAATTCGACACAGTTCATACTTAGAGAGCAATAATGAAAATAAGTTTCGAGAACGGTTAAAACATCGTTCTCAAAATTACCAAAGGATTTCATTAAATAAGCAATTGCGGCATTACGGCTTGCATGTTCCAGTTCTGAGCGGGCAACCACTGTGTCATAGCTTATATCAGGTTCACAAGACAATTTTCGAACAAACTCTAGCATCCGTTGCTTAGGCGCACTTAAACGAGATTGCAACATATCGGCGATCACTATCGCTCCCGCATTGATAAATGGGTTTCGCGGGATGCCTTTTTCCATTTCAATTTGAATAAGGGAGTTAAATGGTAACCCAGAAGGTTCTTTACCAACGCGACTCCAAATTTCATTTTCTTCATAGCGTGTCATCGCCAAGGTGAGGCTCAACACTTTAGAAATGGACTGTATTGAAAAGCGCTGATATGCCTCGCCCGCAGTAAAAATATCACCATCTATAGTGGAAACAGCAATACCTAATTGATGAGGCGGCACACAGCCCAAAGCAGGGATATAGTTTGCAACGCAGCCTTTTCCAATAAGTGGGCGTACTTGGTCTAGGATATCGTTGAGTAGCTGGTTAGAAAACATGGCGCTCAAAACGTTGACTCCAGATAATGTTTACTACAGAAAATAAAGGCACCCAATTTTGGATGCCTCTTCAAACTAGTGAAAATTGAGTTTATTCATTGAGATAAACCCAATAAAATCATTCCCACCAAACATCAAACAACTCAGAAACAACGACGTCGTTCATGCCTTTTGATTTTAGCCAGTTTTCAACAATTTGACGGTGCTCTTCGGTACACTTACCAATTTTTTGTAAGCAAACGATCCCTTCCCAACTCATGTAGCCACTTGCTTCAAACGCTAAACCATTCGGCTCAATCGCTTCTGCAATCAGTTGGTCAACGGTGCTGTCAACTTCCTCAATCGGCGTACCTTCTTTAAAGCTCCATTTAACAGTGAAGCCTAACTCTTGGAATTCATCCAAGCGCATTTTTTTACGTAAACGACGACTACGTGGTTGTTTAGCCATTATTTGATCCTCTCAAACATTAAATCCCATACACCGTGCCCTAACCGCTGGCCTCGCTTTTCAAACTTTGTTTCTGGCCTTGTTGCAGGACGAGGAACGTAATCACCTGATGATGATAAATTATTATAGCCTTCGACACTCGTCATGACTTCAAGCATATGCTCAGCATATGGCTGCCAATCAGTCGCCATATGGAAAACACCGCCAATTGTTAATTTACTGCGAATTTTTTCCGCAAAAGGGACTTGAACAATACGACGTTTGTTGTGCTTGGCTTTATGCCATGGGTCAGGGAAAAACAACTGAACCATTGCCAAGCTACCATCAGGGATCATGTAATCCAATACTTCGATAGCATCATGGCACATCACGCGTAAATTAGTGACATTCTCTTCTTTTGCTGATGCTAAACATGCCCCAACCCCCGGCGCATGAACTTCAATACCTAAAAAGTTTTTATCTGCATTTTGTGATGCCATGGCCACCAATGAAGCGCCCATGCCAAACCCAATTTCCAATGTCACTGGATTTGAGTTCTTGAATACTTTGGCAAAATCAAAAGGCTGATTGATAAAATCAATGCCTTTCTCTGCCCATTCTTTTTCTAATGCGTCTTCCTGACGTTTTGTCAGACGCCCTTGACGGCGGACAAAACTACGGACTCGGCGCATAACCCGCCCTTCTTCATTATATTCGGGGGAGATTACATTATTGATCATAATAAAGGTTCTAAAAAATAGTTGCCCAATTAAGTTAATGTGCCAACAATCAAGTGATATTAAGGTGATTCATTATCAAACCTATCAATTCCTACCCTAAATACCCCAAATGGGAGCCTTTAGCCCCCTTTGAGACACAAAGGATATCGGAGTTTAGCAAAACTTCTGCAAGGTTGCAGTTGATAATTAGCTAACTTTACACTAAACCACACAATAGCGGTTTACAGCCCCCGTAGTCTATGTTGCAATTCCTACCATGACTGGCAATATCAATAAAAATAAAATTATCAATGGAAGCTCAACAATTTTCATCTGCAGTGCTCGGCTGGTATCACAAATACGGCCGTAAAACCTTACCTTGGCAACAGGAAAAATCATCCTATCATGTGTGGTTGTCAGAGGTTATGCTGCAACAAACCCAAGTAAGTACTGTCATTCCGTATTTTGAGAAGTTTATTGCTCGTTTTGAGGATGTCACAGCCCTTGCCAATGCGCCGCTTGATGAAGTATTACACCTGTGGACAGGTCTTGGCTACTACGCACGGGCTCGTAACCTGCATAAAGCCGCACAAATGGTCGCCACTCAATATAATGGCCAATTTCCCCGTACATTCGATGAAATACTTGCTCTACCCGGTGTTGGGCGTTCAACAGCAGGGGCGATTTTGTCATTATCACAACAGCAGCACTACCCTATTTTAGATGGTAATGTTAAACGCGTGTTAGCTCGTGCCTATGCGGTTGATGGCTGGCCGGGGAAAAAGGAAGTGGAAAACCGCCTGTGGGATATTAGCACTGACGTCACGCCAAAAGTTGGGGTCGAGTTTTTTAACCAAGCCATGATGGATTTAGGGGCTATGGTCTGCACCCGTAGTAAACCTAAATGTGAAATTTGCCCTGTTAATTTTGGCTGTATTGCTTATGCGAATCACTCATGGTCGAACTACCCCGGAAAAAAACCGAAACAAAAGATCCCTGAAAAAAGTGCTTGGTTCTTAATTATGCAACACGAAGATAATGTATGGTTAGAACAACGACCGCCATCAGGCATCTGGGGTGGGCTATTTGCCTTCCCTCAATTTGAGTCTTTAGAGCAACTTAATCAATGGTTAAAAGATTCTGGCCTTGAATATAACTCGCCAGAGCAATTAATTTCCTTCCGCCACACATTTAGCCATTTTCATTTAGATATTATCCCTGTAAAAGTTAATATTCAGGCATTTAATTCTGCCATGGATGAAGGCAAGGGACTCTGGTATAACTTACACTTAGGTGCAACTATCGGTCTTGCTGCCCCAGTTGAAAATTTATTAAAGCAGCTTACCTTACTACCTGAAATTTGAGGAAAAAGTTAATGAGTAGAACCATTTTTTGTACATTCTTACAACGTGATGCTGATGGGCAAGATTTTCAGCTTTACCCAGGTGAGTTAGGAAAACGTATTTTTAACGAGATATCGAAAGAAGCATGGAGTCAATGGATGGCTAAACAAACCATGCTCATTAATGAAAAGAAACTCAATACCATGAACCCCGATGACCGTAAAATGTTAGAACAAGAAATGATCAAGTTCTTGTTTGAAGGTCATGATATTCATATTGATGGTTATACGCCTGAAAAATAATCTGTTTGTCTACCTACTCAGTAGGTAGACTCTTGCACCAAGACTGTGAATCGTATGAAAAAACTATTTGCGCTGAGCTTATTGATCCCTCTAATTGTTTCATGTTCTAGTAATCAAAAGTCTGACTTTAACCCTAATCATGTCAAAGACACCAATGGGTTCGATATTTTAATGGGGCAATTTGCCCATAATATTGAAAATATTTGGGGCATTAAAGAAGTGCTGATTGCAGGTCCAAAAGACTATGTGAAATACACAGATGAATACCGTACCCGCAGCCATATTAACTTTGATGCAGGGACTATCACCGTCGAAACTATTTCAGCAATAGAGCCTTCTGAACACTTAAAAAAAGCAATTGTCACCACATTATTGATGGGTGATGACCCCAACTCTATCGACCTTTACTCTGATATTAATGATATTCCCCACAGTAAAGAGCCATTCTTATTTGGCCAAGTACTCGATAACACTGGGGAAGCTATTCGTTGGGAATGGCGTGCAACAAAGTTTGCTGATTATCTAGTCGAAAATAAAATGCAGCGCCGCCAGTCTGGTATGAATGTTGTTTGGTCAGTGACCATGCAATTAGTCCCAAATCATTTAGACAAACGAGCTCATAAATATTTGCCATATATTAAAAAATCAGCCGCAAAATACGGTGTTGATGAATCACTAATTCTGGCGATTATGCAAATTGAATCAAGTTTCAACCCTTATGCTGTAAGCCGTTCGGATGCTATGGGGTTAATGCAAATAATGCCAAATACTGCGGGTAAGGATGTTTTCCGCTCACAAGGTAAATCCGGTGTTCCTAGCCGTAGTTATTTATTTGACCCCGAAAAGAATATCGATACTGGTACAGCCTATTTGGCGATATTACAAAACAGTTATTTAGGCGATATTCGTAACCAAACATCACGCCGATATGCCGTTATAACGGCCTATAATGGTGGGGCTGGCAGCGTATTGCGTGTCTTTCATAGTGATAAAAAACAAGCAGCACAACGTATTAATAATTTAGAGCCAGGTGAGGTATATGAAACCTTGTCTACTAAGCACCCTGCCGCTGAGTCACGTAATTATCTAATTAAAGTGAATAAAGCTCAGAAAAATTACTTACGTTAAAAGCCGATAAACATCAACGCCAGTCAACCCTAAAGCCATTTCAGGCTGGCGTTGACTAATAACCTTAGTCTTTTTATGTTTTTTCGGTTAAAAACTAGCTAACATGTTGAAAAAAAGCGCATACAGTCAAAAGTTTATTGAAAGCGTCTTGACTCAACCAATGAAATCAGGTTTAATACGCTCCGTTGCCCGGATAGCTCAGTCGGTAGAGCAGGGGATTGAAAATCCCCGTGTCCTTGGTTCGATTCCGAGTCCGGGCACCACCTCATTATTAACAGACGTCAATCGACGTCTGTTTTCGTTTGTAAAGCCCGCTAATTTCAACACTCTCCTAAGTTTCAACTCGACTCTATCTATTATCAACTTCATTATCCGAGTGTTGTTTAAGAGTACTCGATATTGTACTCACATCCCCCTCAGGAAGCTCACTATAACTGTGACTGATATATGTGATATTGCCAGCGTAATGTCATTAGGTAAAAATTGACGCTTACCTATGTGAGGCCCATACCGATGCTCTCTTGTTTATCGTGGGCTGCAACAATTTTTATCTGTTAAAAAACCTACTCAGTTTTAGGAACCAACAGAATAACCACCAATTAAGTTTACCAATTAGTTAAAATTTACATAAAAATTAGCTTAATATTATTTTAATAATCACCTCTGCATATAAAAACAATACATTTTCCGACTATATAACTTCATTCCAAAATATGATACAAATAACTTAAAAATGAAATGAGTGAGCAATATGAAAGATATTAATAAAAAATTAAAATATATTAACTTTAGAAATAACGGAACATTTTTGATTGCCGCAATAGTAAACTCAACTATCTGTTTTTCTTTATTTGGCACCATTGGTGGAGTATTTGGAGTTATAACAACATTATTCTCTAATATCGTCTATGATGCAAAACCTGATAGCAGCAATATTTTTTACATCTTTTTTCTATTATGTTTGGTTATCGTTGGTGGGGGAATTGGTTTTCTACTAAAGCTAACCATTTATTTTTATATCTATTTATTTATCCTATCATATTGTTATTACCTTTTTTACAAAAAAGATGATTATTTAGATCGCACATTTCCATTTTTAATTATTTTTTCCTGTATGGGAACAACGTTAGACTCTATTAGCATTGACTTGCCAATGGCATATCTCTCGGGGGTTGCCGTTAGTTTAGTCATTTTTAGCCTACTGAAACATAAAAACAATGAAATTCATGCGTTTAAAAATGGGTTATTTTCAAAAGCAATTTATCATAGTGACGAAAAAATATATATAAGAGCCTTCTTTTTCAGCTTTTTTCTATTCTTAAGCCTTTCAATACCCGACTATCTAAATCTATACAAACCTTATTGGGCTCCTCTAACATTCATTATGTTACTCCACCCAAAAGAAATGAATATAATAAAAGTTACGTTACTTAGGTTTTTAGGAAGTCTATTAGCAGCAGCTTTTGTCATCACTATGTTTAGTATAACAAAATCAAAAGAAACTTATATTTACTTATCTGTATTAGCTTTAACCATATTTTTTATCCCTACATTTTTCCGTTTAAATTACATGCTAAAGACCTTCTCTATTACTGTATTTGTTTTACTTCTTCTTGAGGAAACGCTATTTTTACATAACCCAACTTATTTACTTCCCATATCAAGGGTATATGAGACATTTATAGGTGGGGTTGTAGCAATCCTTGCTAGCTTGGTTTTAAACATTATAAGGATTATAAAGAAAAGGAAAATCACAAGTTAATAGTAAGGAAAAACAGGGAAGCTTCTTCTTTATAAACCATGAAGCTTCCTCTCTTTTTAGACCACAACAGACGCTAGTTATGACAAAAAAGCAAATGTAGCTTTATCAAATTTTTGTATATCTATGCACTTATTTTTCACGTCTATTACAATACCAATGGCTAAACCAACGTGTAATGTAAATATAAATCAGAATAACTAATGTAACAATAAAAACATCCATATCTAGAGTTTTAGTATCAAAGCCAATTATACTTATGAAGATCACAGGTGATAATATTAAAAGTATTATATCAAAAAATAATTGTAATCTATAAGGCTTTGAAGTGATCCCATGCCATATTGATTTACCTATTTTCATTTCAAAACCTCTTATTCTCTTATAAATTTAAAAATATTAGTATGATAATTAACTATATTGCTTATTACCTACTGAGTATCCGATATAAATCGCAACAAACCCGATAACGATACTTAAAACCAAATAGCTTATTGCAACTAAGAAGAACTGTGGGTACTTCATTATTTCCACTGCTCCATACACAAAGCTGGAAAATGTCGATAACCCTCCCATGATCCCTATAGCTAAAAAAGCATTCATCCCTTGGCTTATTTTATTTCTCATAAGTAAGCCTGCAACAATACCCAACAATAAGGATGCGACGATATTTGCTATAAATATGTCAAGAGGGAAATGGTCATTCATGGTTGGAACAGATATCATCAATAACTCGCGACAAATTGCACCAATTGCACCACCAATAAAAACTAAGATCATGATATTCATTTTTAGCCCCTGTTAGTTTGCTAACCAAGCACCAGTAAATGCCGCAGCTAACCCAACTAAAACCGAAAGTAATAAATAAAATAAGGCGAGCAATTTTTGTCTAGTTTGAGTTAACTTCAAGGCATCAAGCTGCATACTACTGAACGTTGTATACCCCCCCAGTAATCCAGTTAAAATTGCTGATTGTAGAAATGCACCATAACGGTCATCCCAATCGATCGCAAAATAACGGCTTAAAAAACCAATAACAAATGCTCCTGAAATATTAATAATGAATGTTGATAATGGGAATTTCCCATGATAACGCTCCCCCACTAAGCGACCAATCCACCACCGCAGTAATGAACCAATACCGCCGCCAAAACCGACTAATAAAATATCAACAGCTACCATTGCAACGCCCTCTATTTAATATCATAGATATAAAGACATCGTTTTTAGAATTTAAATTAAAGCACACACATTAATTGAACATCGTTAATCAATAATCGTTAAATGACGATATTAAATAGCCAGTAATCTTATTTAGCTTTATAAGATAATTCATTCTGATATTGCCATATTCCAAACCAATGTACACACCTTTTCCAATAGGAACTTATTATGACTAAAAACAATCATCGATAATGGCCTTTCTTCCGAAAGTTGAATTAAAAACTGCCATATATCTTTCTGTAAATGCGCATCTAACTGTGCGGTAATTTCATCCGCAATTAATATTTTTGTTCTTGGGTCTAAGGCTCTTAATAAGGCAATTCGAGCAAGTTCACCACCAGAAAGCTCACTTGGCCTTCTAACCAACCACTCTGATTTAATGAACAACCTTTCAAGGTAGTATGGGTCAGGCTCCCAAGCATCCCTAACACTTTCCCCTACTGTCCGGTACGGGTTAAAACATTTTTCAGGGTGCTGAGGAACTAACTGAATAGGACAATATTCTTTTTGAGATAAACTTTTGCCATTAAATAATACATTTCCTTGGGTCGGTATTTGCCATTGTGCTAATACACGGCCCAAGGTTGTTTTACCAAAACCACTCGGTGCTGAAATCCCTAATCGCTCATTTTTATCCAGTGAAAAAGAAAGCGAATCCCATAAGGTTCGGTTATCTTGCTTTATACATAAGTTTTTAACTTCTAACATATTTTCAGCTCTCTATAAGCTAATAGATGGATAACCAAACAACAGCAATAAAAATACAAATGATGGAAATAATACCGCCAGATCTAGTGAACTCTAAAAACGATATTTTAATGCCGTGGGCTGAAGATTGTTCAACGGCAATAATTCCAGCAATACTACCGAATATAAATATATTACCTGCAAAACAAGCACCTAAAATTAACGCTGCACCGAGTAGATCAACATTGCCATGAGGGTAAACAAACTGGATCAATAAAATAACCGTTGGTGTGGTTCCGACAAAAATACTCATCACGATAGTGACTAAAAATAACGTAATCGGGCTATTTAGGTCGATACCTTTACCCAATAAGTAATGTAGTATCTCTTGAGGAATACCCGTATTTGAAAATGCGGCATTAATAATAAATAGCCCCATCATTAGCAGAATTAAGTCACCATCAACATGCTTTAACATGTCACTGGACGCTATTTTTCTGTTTAACAATAAAAAGCATGCTGCCGATAATGCAACAAGCTCACGCGGCAAATCACTGAATAAAAAAGCCAAAATAACAGCAAATAAAACTGTAGCGGCCTTTATTGTTTCCCACCAATTAAATTCAATAACTGAAGGCTCACCACTAGACATTAATGATTTTTTATCTTCAGATAAATACCAGCGGTTACGATAAAGTAAGGAGATCACACACCATACAATTGGAATTGAAAATAATACTGGAATAGCCGTAATATTGAGTATTCCAATAAAAGATAAGTCCAATCCTTGTGCAACAACCATATTTTTAGGGCTACCAATTAAAGAACCGGCGGCACCATTATTGGCAGCAAAGCAAAAGCCAAGTAAAAAAGGAATAGGGTTAAGGCCTCGAGATAACGTGATAGACACCAATAAAGGCGTCATTGCAACGACAACAATATCGTTTGTAAGTACTGAAGCAAGAAGTGCCCCAACAATAATGAAAACCGCCATTAATTTGGGTGGGCTAATATTTAAGCTAGCGACTTTTTGAGCCGCTTGGTGATAAAAACCTGATACCGTAAATGATGCGGATACCACCATTAAACCAAATAATAGCCCAATTGCACTGTAATCAATAGCATCCCAAGATAATTTTGGCGAGATAATCCCAAACCCTATCATGGCCAATGCACCCGCTACAGATGCGCCAGTACGGTCAATTTTAATCCCAGGGAAAGTCCCAAAAGCCATTGCGACGTACACTAAAATAAAAATAATAACGGTTAGATCCATAATAAATTCTCTATCTCTTATCTATATTTTTATTTCTTCGTATAAATGATAAAGCTGTAGATATTCCATAACAGCAATTATGCAATTGAGACCCTTGCATACTATGAATCTAAGATGTTGTTTGAAAAGATAATATTTTCCATCACTTGGTTATTAATATTTTCTCCAAAAATCATTTTAATCAACACTTCACTCCCTAAAGATGAGAGAGAAATAAGCAAGTCTGCATGCAATAACTGCATGTTTTCGTAATTTTTATCATCATTGACAGCAATAACACTTTTAATGTTTCCGCCAACAATTTCTTTCGCCGCTAACATAGAAATAGTATTTTCAGAATCAGAGCTACCTAGAATAAATAATGCTTTAGCCTGGCCTAAATTAGCGCTATTTAATGTATGTTTATTTATTTTCTCCGTGGCAATAACTTGCGCATTATCTGGATAGTTCTTTTTCTGTTCTTCATGGCAAAGTACCATGACGTCTAAGTCGCGTTTTCTTAATCCGTGGTAGGTGTTTAAAGCTAAAGGGCTTGCGCCAACAATAATGTAATGGTTTTTCATACGAAATAATCTCTTCTTAACAATTTCTTGTGTGCTCTTTGCAAATACCCCTAGGAAATAGACAATAGAGGTTGTAAAAATTGTAATACCTAAAATAACAATCGAAATTGTAAATAACCTAGCTTCAACACTAATCGGAATAATATCGCCAAACCCGACTGTCGTCATACAAACTAAAGCGAAATAGAATGCGGATGAGATATCAGTAACATGAGGTTGAAATTGTTCGCCTAAATACAAAGTCCCAAATACAGAATAGCCCAGTAGGACGCTTAAGCTCATAAAAGCAACAAAGCCAGCGCCAGATAAGCTATGGCGATTAAATGCTTTCCAATTTGCAATGGCAATAATCAACACTATTAGTGAAAAGGTTCCAGTCAGCGCATTTTCTCTCGCTAATACCAAGTTAATTAACATAATAATGAACAGCATAAAGCAGCTAAATAACCAACCTATACGTAGTCCTAAATAAACAGGAATAGCAAGAATAATGAGCACTACACCAATAGCAAACCTTGGAATATCTAATAATTTAACTAAACCTAAAGATTGTAGCCAATCAACAAAACCTAGATGCTGCGAGTATAAATGGAAATCATAAGTTGAAATGATGGGGGAAATAATCAAGCCCCCATCAGCAAGTATTAATAATGAGAGCACTATGCGTAGCATTCTCATATTTTGAATATATTTATATATTGCATTTTTTTTCATAATTGAATACCAAAAAGTTTTATTGCAATATTATTGCCGATGCTTAGGCATAATATCTTGGTTCGGTACTAAAAATAGCCATGATGCTAGAACAAATGGCATCGTTAAAGTCGGGATACCAAATGGTTCAAGAATAATGTCGAGTGCGCCTTGAACAAATACGGTGAATATCACACCAACGATGGCATAAACCACCACCCGATAGCTCGGTTTATTAAACGTAGAACCTAGAGCAATCGCGGTTAATACAGCGCTAAATGAATATAAACCAGTGTGAATACTCGCAAAATCACCTTTTAAAAAGGTCGCAACGATAAAAGCAAGAAGAGAACCAAATACGGCAAATATCGCCGCCCACATAGAACTCACCGCTAGACCAATTACAAAAATGATACCAACAACCATGCTGCTAAGTAAAAATACTTCAGAAACACCACGAAAAATATCAGCGATTAGGTCACTGTGAGGAATTGACCCAATAGGTTCAATAAGTTGTTTTGGCAGAGCAGGAGTTGGTAACGCAACGCCTTCAATACCTAAGAAGTTATAACTCGCGAGCAGAATAATCCATGATACTAAAACAAAAGGAGCAGTTAATGCTGCGACTTTCCAATTTTTTAGAAAATCCATTAAAGAGATAGTGGCTATAACGGAAACAATGCTCCCTAATACGATAGTTAACCAAACAAATGGGGTATTCTCTAAAAAAGTCGGTAGTGCAACTCCAACTAAGCAGCCATTATAACCATAAAGCCCTGAACGCAACGATTCAGTATCTAACTTACTAATATAAGCGGTAAGTGTAGCGACAACGGTGCCTAACAAACAACCTAGAGCGACTTGCGGCATCCCTTCTAAAAAAGCACCGATGAAAATCGCAATAAAAAATAGAAGTCCGGTTAGTGCGTTATTTTGAAACATAACTTGAGCACAGCCACGCAAAACGATATCAATAAATTGTATCGCTATATTTTCGCTGGCCAACTTATTCCAAGCGTTCTGGTTTATTGTTTTTTCCATCGTGAAATTCCTTAATAGGAATATCAGTAGAGAAATTATAAAAATCACTCTACTGATAATATATTAATAAATTACCTTGATAACCCAAAAGGTTATTTCAGTCACTTTATGACTACTGTGTTTCTCATTGCTAAAAAATATTTAACGCCATAAAAAAGGTTCTTGTAGCGAAATACCTAATATTTCTTCTCTCGCTATTTGCCAAAAATACCTGACGGCATCCTTCACTTTTGGACTATCAACCCCCAATGCTTTAAATATTAACCCACACTCATTCGGTAATTGAGTTGCCCCAAAAGCAATTTCATTTTTCGGGTCATATATCGCATCTAACCGTTCTAAAATGCGTTCATGATGAATTTTAGGTGTCAGTAAAATCACATTGCCAAAAGTATCGAAGCTATCCATAACCGCAGTAATGTTTAGCGGTGCCTTTTTGGGCTCTAAAATATATTTTTCAACAAACAACTCTTTATTTAACGATGACTCTGCTCGAATATGTGATGAAAAAACATCAAACCCAAATTGCTCATCTGGGTGATGATATTTTCGACCTGACATCAATATTTCTGAGTAAATCATCGTTGCACTTGGATGAATATTAATCCGCGTGTCAGTAATAAACCGAGAATTACGGTGAGGAATGATTGGGTCTGGTAAATATTCTAAATACCCATCTTCCTCAACGACAATATTCTGGTACTGTGTGGCGTAGTTCGCTTCCATCATATGAACTTTGGTCGCAGACTGCGTTGTCACATGAGCACAAGCCCCCTTTTCAACAATAATATCAAGGGCTTGTCGGTCACCTTGTAATAGGCTACCTGAAGTTGAAATCATCGTGACACAAGGCAGTTGGGGCATCAGTTCATCCCAATAAAGTGCTTTTTGCACTAATGAGGGAACACGACGCTCCATTTCCACCAGCTCACTACGATATTCACCTTGAGCAAACCTTAATTTTAAGTAACCACTTTTACCAACAGCACCACTTTGCATTTGTTTCGGTTCATCTTGATATGCGGCGAGTTCAGGTGCATTGCTGCCTAAAATATGAGCTTTAACACGCGTTGGAGTATTTGCTATATCTGCCCTGAAATTCGTCATCTTTACCCCCTTGGAACTTGGTGCGTAAAGAGGAATTTATCCATGATCATATCAACCAACTCAATAACCCCTTCCCCTGTTTTACAGTTGGTTAGTACATAGGGACGGTCGCCACGAACAATTTTCGTGTCGTGTTCCATCACTTCAAGGCTAGCACCAACATAAGGCGCTAAGTCAATCTTATTAATAACTAAAATATCAGCTTGTACTAAACCTGGGCCATTTTTACGTGGAATTTTTTCACCTTCAGCTACATCAATGACATAGATGTAGAAGTCTGCTAGTGCAGGACTAAAAGTTAAAGTAAGGTTATCGCCACCACTTTCAATCATGATCACGTCGCTATCAGGGAAACGTTCTTCCATATCTTCAACTGCAGCAATGTTCATGCTTGGGTCTTCACGTACCGCGGTGTGAGGACATGCCCCCGTTTCAACACCTAAAATTTTCTCTTCATCAAGAATACCTTTCAAGGTACGTTTTACTTGTTTCGCATCTTCGGTCGTCACAATATCGTTTGTGATGATTAGCGGTTTAATGCCTCTTTCAATAAGGATCGGGGTGATCACTTCAATAATTGCAGTTTTTCCTGAGCCAACAGGCCCACCAATTCCGATCCGAGTCATTTTTTTCATCGTTTTTCCCCAAAATTTTTAGTTGTCCGTTAGTTCATAAACAAACGGACAAATGATTTAGTGTGTACCGCAGCTAAGACATCAATAACAGGAACATATGAGGACATTTGTTCTATGTCACCACAGGCTGCGATGTCACAAAAAACCTTAATTTCTTCATTTAATTCAAAAAGAATATGCTGAGTTTCATAGTGAGTGATACGCATTAATCGCATCGCCGCACTTAAAATTGTCATGGCAATACCATATTGGTGCATCACGACAACATCTCTTTCTGTTATTCCTTGTACTGCCATAACCATGGCTTGTATCACCGGCTGGGTTCCCGGAACCTCATTCGCTTTGATTTTTGCAAGCCATCCACTCACTAGTGGATCTTCAAAAATATGAACTGAGATTTCAGCGAGTTTTTTCCCCATTCGGGTTGTCATTATTCGTGCTTCTTCATTCAGCTTGCGGTTATTTACAGCCCAATCAATTTTCGCCAATGTGTCGCTATCTTGAGCAAGAGTGGCGCGATGTGCAGCCACAATAGCAATGCAATCTGAATGTGCAGCAACCTTCAAAGACGTGTGAACAAAGGATTTCAGCGTTTCTTTGTCGTGGACAACACCTTTTTGAATGGCGGATTCAACCCCATTTGAAAATGTAAATGCACCAATTGGCAATGCTGAATCACCAAACTGCATAATTCTAATTAGGTCAGATGCTTCCATATCACTTTCCTTACTCATTAACACGAACGTTATTTGTGTGTATGAGAGTGCCCATGGTCATGATGATGATCATGGTTGTGATCGTGGCTGTGCCCATGACTATGGCTGTGTCCGTGGATCTGCCCTAATTCCACATGAACATGCGTATCCGTTTCTTCTGCCCCACCAAATAATAAACGCGCTTCAGAGTGGCTCAATTCAGGTAAAATAGTTTCGCCCTTCACGAAGGTAAAGGTGTCTTCACCAAAACCATGCGTTCGCATGACCGACCCCATTACCTTTTCACTTACCGTTAGCGGTACGTAAACAAGGTCTCCCTTTAAAACGGCTTTCCAGTGTTGGTTACCTAATGCATGCCCTAATTCGAAGCTAATACGAATATGTTCTTCTGTACTTAGATTTTTTAGGTGGGATAAGTTGACCATCATGACGTCACGTAAGGAGATCTGAACTATCGTCATTGCGTTGGTAGCTTCATCAAATAGCAAAACGTCGCCATCAGATAACAAGACATTCCTGTCCAGCGCGATACCTAAATCTTGGCCTTTTTCGGTATTTTTACGGCAGCGGCTTTTCTGAGCTTCTCGTTGATCGAGGATCAAAATATCAACATCAGCATTTTTCTGACGTGCTTGCCACACTGGGTCTTTTTTAACATTGCCAAGAATATGTTCAATAATGATCATAATATTACCTTTTATGTTAATTCTGCCCACCACCGGCAGGCAGATAATCCAAACATGTACTGATTAGCTAAAGAAATAACGTTGGTTCATTGCAGCTTCGCTAATCGGCTGGCAAGTTGCGTGTTCACCATTCACTTTTACAGCAAAAGTTTCAGGATCAACTTCGATATTTGGTGTTTCACCGTTACGCACTAAATCACGTTTCCCGATAGCTCGGCAGTTATTGACTGCAACCACTTGGCGCTCAAGATCGGCTTTTTCTTTAATGCCATCATCTAATGCTGCTTGTGAAACGAAAGTCACACAGGTGTCATTGACAGTTTTACCCATCGCACCAAACATTGGACGATAGAAAACAGGCTGAGGTGTTGGCAAGGATGCATTTGGATCACCCATTGCAGCCCAGTTGATCATGCCACCTTTAATGACCAGTTTTGGTTTAGCCCCAAACATACGTGGGTCCCATAATACGAGATCGGCCATTTTGCCAACTTCAATCGAGCCTAAGATATGGCTGATGCCTTGAGCAATTGCAGGGTTGATAGTGATTTTTGCCACGTAACGCAGAACACGGAAGTTATCATTACCCGGAGCATCTTCAGGTAGCTTGCCACGGGAAGCTTTCATGGCGTTCGCAGTCTGGACAATACGTAGCCAGTTTTCCCCCACACGCCCCATCGCTTGTGAGTCACTTGAGAACATCGAAATAGCGCCCATATCATGCAGCACGTTTTCTGCTGCAATGGTTTCAGGGCGAACACGGCTTTCCGCAAATGACACATCCGAAGGGATATTTGGGTTCAGGTTATGACATACCATGATCATGTCAAATAGCTCTGACTCGCTATTCACGCCAAACGGTAACGTTGGGTTGGTTGAACTTGGTAATACGTTAGGTTGGCTAACAACTTTAATGATATCTGGAGCATGTCCACCACCCGCACCTTCTGTATGGTAGGTGTGAATAGTTCTACCTTCAAAGGCCTCGATGGTGTCTTCAACATAACCACCTTCATTTAAGCTGTCTGTATGCACTGAGATTTGTACATCAAATTCATCAGCAATACGTAACGCATGACGAATAGCGTTCCCTGTTGCGCCCCAGTCTTCGTGAACTTTCAGCCCCGCAGCACCTGCAACTAATTGTTCGATAAGTGGCTCACGTGTATACGAGTTACCTTTCCCTAAAATACCCACGTTAATAGGTAAACCTTCGATAGCACGTAACATAGAGCGCATGTTCCAAGGGCCTGCCGTCACTGTTGTACCGTTAGTTCCATCAGTTGGGCCAATACCGCCACCAAAGAAAGTTGTCACACCATTTGATAACGCGGCATAGGCTTGTTGCGGAGAAATCAAGTGGATATGGGTATCAATACCGGCAGCCGTTAGGATTAAATGTTCACCAGAGATAGCATCCGTAGATACCCCGACAACCATGCCCGGTGTGATGTTATCTTGAATATTTGGGTTACCACTTTTCCCTACACCAACAATTTTACCCGCTTTAATCCCCACATCGGCTTTAATGACACCTAAACGTGCATCCACGATGGTGACGTTAGTGATAACTAAATCTAAAACGCCATTGTCGCTGGTAAAAGTGTTATTTGCTCCCATACCATCACGTAAAGATTTACCTCCACCATAGACAGACTCTTCGCCATATCCACGTAAATCTTTTTCGATTTCAATATATAAGTCGGTATCGCCTAAACGAATTTTATCGCCTACTGTTGGCCCGAATAAACCGTTGTATTCTTGTCTAGAAATTTTTGGCATGTTATTTACCTTTAATGTTAAGAAGGTGCATTGTTATTCATCATTACTGACATCTAACGCGCTTACTGTTCCTTATGCTTAAAACCACGAGCAATTGCTTTATTTAAGGCGATTGCTTTAGCAGGACGTTCAGTAGCGGCAACGTTGTCACCCGCCCAACCATCAACAAGGTTATTAAACCCATAGACACTTTGTTTTCCGCCATAAGGGATCAGTGAAACTTCTACTTCATCACCTGGCTCAAAACGAATTGCCGTTGTAGAGGCAATATTTAAACGCTTACCGTAAGCCGCTGCACGGTCGAACTCTAATGCATGGTTAACTTCAAAAAAATGAAAGTGGGAACCAATTTGCACAGGCCTGTCACCGGTATTACGGACTTTAATTTTTGTTTCAGGTTTGCCAACGTTGAACTCAATAGGCTCATCTGCAAAAATAACACCACCTAAAGGAGTCGGGGCTTTAATGTTTGTTTTTGAATTACTCATATTTCACCTCATCCTTCATTTATTTAATCGGATTATGGACGGTCACTAAGCGAGTACCATCAGTAAAAATAGCTTCTACTTGAACATTTGGAATTAAGTCTTCCACGCCATCCATAACGTCTTTTTTTGTTAAAACAGTCGCTGCTTCTTTCATCACATCCTCAACGGTTTTACCATCACGGGCACCTTCAAGTGCAGTAACCGTGATAATGGCAACGGCTTCGGGATAATTTAATTTCACGCCACGTGCGCGGCGTTTTTCAGCCACATCAGCAAGTGTGTAAACCATCAATTTTTCAATTTCTCTTGGGGTTAACTGCATAACGCCTCCTCAATTGATAAAGCTTAGTGTTAATACTGATAAGTAATCATTTTATGAGCGAATAACTCATTTTATTTTTAAATATAAATTGAGTTAAATATCTAATAACGACGAGTTAAATAAATAAAATTCACACCAATAAACATTCAAATTAAGATAATCGAAATAAGAGTTTTTATTTATTGATGACTTCCTACATTTAATTTTTAAATAATATTTATTCACTGAGTCCAATTCATAAACTGTTGTTCAGGCAAAGAATTCCATAGAGATTGAAACCACTTCCCTCCTCCGCCTTGCTTTAATATTTCACTGCTGAGTACTTCTTCTAAAACACCATTACGCAATAACGCAATGCGATCAGCAAAACGCACCGCCATTGCAAGGTCGTGAGTAACCCATAAAACACCTTTACCAGCAAAGCAAAGAGATTTGATATGTTGTAGAAGTTGTATCGCATGTTCATCATCTAGCCATGATGAAATTTCATCCGCAAGAATATATTCAGCTTGGGAGAGCGTCGCGCTACAAGCGAGAACGCGTTTTGCCATTCCCCCTGAAAGCTTATTGGGATAACTATGAATTAAATCTGCTTGTAAATTGTATTGCTGTAAGTGCAATGCAACGTCATGCATTTTAATATGCTGCCCACTTAATACCGCAGCACGTTCAAGTTGAGGGCCTATCTTAATGAGTGGATTTAATGCACTAACCCCTTGTGGGATATAGCACAGTGAATTACCGCGATATTGTTGTTTTGACTTTTCTGTCAACTGGCACCCATTTAATACAATATCACCGCGACAACGCATATTTTCAGGTAATAAACCTAAACTACTTTGTAGAAGTAAACTTTTCCCTTCTCCACTTCCTCCTACCAATGCAACCATTTCACCTGGCGCAATATCCAATGAGATATCTTGTAAAAGTGGAGACCAACGCTTTTTGCCTAGCCAGCGAAATTTCGCAACATCAATCGTTAGGTTATCAAAACTTAGCATCAATCGCTCCTCAACCATAATTGTTGTACCGCTTTAGCAAACTGATCAAATAACAGCACTAACCCAACTAATGCGACGCCCGGAAACATGGCTAACCACCACGCACCAGTACTTAAGTAACGCAATGCATCGGAAAGTAAAATACCTAACGATGCTTCATGTGGAGACAAACCAAAACCCAAAAAACTCAATGCCGCACTGTGTAATATCGCATGTGGGAACATCAATAACGTCCCTACTAACCATTGTGAAAGGATCATCGGTAAATAGTCATATCGGCATCGGTAAAGCGCACTATTTCCAATCCGTTTCGATAACATGATGTAATCTGTTTGTTGCACTCGAAGCAACTCGGAACGTAAGACCAACGTTAGCTTTGGCCAGTGAGTCAAAGCAACAGCCCAAATTACGCCCACTTTTCCACCACCTAACGTAAAGCAAATCAATATCAATAATAGCAAGTGAGGCAAGGCTAACAGGGAGTCAATACAGCCACGAATAACATAATCCATCGTCCTACTGAACGAAGATAAACTTGCCATCACAAGCGCTATCACTCCACTCGATAATGCTGCGGTGGTGCCAATTTGTAAGCTGGTCGCTATTCCTTGAAATACTCTGTCCCACAAGTCTCTACCTAAATTATCCGTACCGAATAAATGTGCCCATGAAGGCGCTTGTCGACGGTCGAGTAAATTCACATCCACATCAGTTTGAGAAAGCCATGCGGCATAAGCCCCTAAAACCAATAAACATAACAATGAAATAACTAACTTAATTAAGGCTTTATTTGGGTTATAAGTCATGGCTCTCGGAGTACCCCTTTATTCACTCTCTTAAGCATCATGTCAGAGATACTATTACTAAAAAAAATCACTACCGCACATAGCATCACGATCCCCATTAACAAAGGGATGTCACCACGTAAGCCAGCATCAATGGTTGCTTGGCCTAATCCAGGATAAGCAAACACTTTTTCTGCTAGTAATGCTCCGCTGAGCAACTCACCAATAGAGGCGAACTGTAAACATATTGCGGGTGTAATCGCATGTTTTACCACATGAAAGCTTATCATCGACCACCCTTTATCCCCTTGAGCTTTCGCGTAGTGGATAAACTCACTGTTCATCACCTCAGCAACTTTCGAACGAGTATGCAGAGCTATATTACCAATGCCTAACATCCCTAGAGCCACTACAGGTAACACAAGATGATGCACTTTTTGTGACAGTGTGGATGATTGTTCATCTAAGCCAATCGGCCAAGCGCAACAAATCGGCGCCCACTGTAGTGAAACAGCAAAAAGTGACAATAACAGTAAACCAACCCAAAAAACGGGGATCGACGCCAATAAATAAGATAGCGTTGAAATAATTTTATCTGGCCATCTATTTAGGTAGCGCCCTGCTATCAGCCCCAAACCAAAACCAATCACCCCAGAAAACAGCCACGCCGATAATAACAAAGCTAACGATGGCGCTAACCTATCGGTAATCACCTGTGATACAGGGATGTTATAGAGCATGGAATACCCCATATCACCTTGTAACAACTGAGAAAACCAACGCCAAAACTGCATCCACAATGGTTGGTCAAGCCCCCAGCGAGCCGCAATCAACGGATACTGGTCTGGGGGAACATGCATTAAATCATTACCAATATAGGCTTTAATTGGGTCTATAGGTGAATAGCTAAGGAGAATAAAAACCCCAAATGCAGTCACCACTAATAAACAGATAAACCTGAACAAAAGCCCTATGGTTGTCCGCATTACTTGCAGGTCCAAGCCCAGTCATCAACATTATTCAACACTGACCATGAACCGTGGATTTCAGGTGCCCCTTTACCTAGCTCAACACAGTTATTCAATAAATAAAGATGTTGTACGTTCATTAACCAAGCCCAAGCGGCGTCACCTTGAATACCAGTTCCTGTTTGTCCATCCCAATCCACTTTTTGCCAAAATGGAATAGCGGCATCTTGATCTGGTTGGCGAAGTGCTTCTTCTATCACCTTATCAACTGCGGGATTTTTATAGTAACCTGCGTTATAAAACCCGACACCCGCCGCTTTGCTGCTGTAGTTATGCACCAGTTCCATTGGGTCAAGGCTCCCCCACCCAAATAATGTTGGGTTGGCATGCATGTACTTTTCCACGGTTTCCCAACTGCCTGATTTTAAATCCATCTCAATACCAATCGGCTTTAAGCTAGCCCTTACGGCTTGCGCTAAATCACGACGAGTGCTATCACCACTGGCATACCACAGTGTCAATTTCGCAACCTTACCGTCTTTTTCTCTTAAGCCGTCTTTATTAATTTTCCAGCCAGCGTCTTCCAGTATAGATTTCGCTTTTTCAATATCTCCATCTTTAAACGAAGATTGAGGGTTATTCCAAGGCAAGCCTTCAACGCCCGTATAAGCAGGAATAGCAAAACCTTCTAAAACAGCATCTGCTAATAGTTTGCGGTCAATGGCGTAATTGATCGCTTTGCGAATAGCAACATCAGAAGTAATGTCGTTACCAATTGGGTCGCCTGAGGCATTTTTCTCGCCCGCTGGCGGAATTGGGAATGAGATCCCTCGGTTTTCAACACTATGGCGTTCAATTAGTTTCATACTTTTGACATCTTTAGCATTACTCGCGACAGCTGCGGGAATGCGTACAATATCTAGCTCACCACTTTGAGCAGCAGCAAAAGCGCCATCTTCATTGAGAAAGACAAAAACCATTTTATCGAAATCGTTTTTAGGCCCCGCATAGAAAGGGTTTCTTTCTACGATTAATTGCTGGCCCGGCTGGAAATTCACTAAACGGTAGGGGCCTGCTCCGATAGGGTTATGTGCATATTTTTTTGCATCATATTTATCTGCTGAAACAATGCCTAATGAGCCCAAAACGTTAATAAAGGTGCTTTGGGGTGAGGATAATGTGATTTTAACGGTTGATGGGTCAATCTCCTGCGCTTTAGCAAAGTTCCCCATATCCACTTTTCCACCACTTGCTGCGGCATTGTTATAGGTAAAAACGACATCTTTTGCCGTTAAAGGGGAGCCATCGGAGAATTTAAGTCCATCCTTTAATTTTAATGTCCACTCTTTACCATCATCTGAATGTTCATATTTCTCAAGCATGTAACTATGCCATGACAAATCCGCTTTTTGCTTGAGTAATGGGCTATGTAAAAGTAAATAGCTGCCGTGGCTCCAACCTAACATTGGGTCAAACCCCTCGGTTGGTTCAGAGCCAATCGCTAGACGCAAAGTTTGTGGTTGCTGTGTATCGGTAGCAGCATTTGCACCCATCGATAGCCCCATAAAACAAATAGCCTGAATAGCTATTGCTATTTTCTTTTTCATATACCCATCCTAAATTACCAGCTGTATTTAGCAGCTACCCCAACCGGTGGTTCAAATAAACCCACCAATTAGGATAAACTGCAAGAAACAATATATTTGCTAACTAATCTGCTTTTTCTCGGTACGCGTCTTCGTCAAATCCAACAATATCTAAATTGTCACCAACCGCATTTTGGTCGACTCTAACTGGCGTAAATTTATTGATTATCCAAAGAATTAAGATTGTAAAGACAAAGGACCAAATACTGGTAAAGACAACAGCTACAGTTTGCTTCACAATTTGCATGCCGTTACCTTCAATTAACCCCGCGGGACCTTTCGCATTCCAAACCGTTGATGCAAATACACCGACTAAAATTGAGCCTGTAATACCACCGACACCGTGCACACCGAAAACATCTAATGCATCATCTAAATGGCGTCGGACTAAGAAAACACAGGTATAGCAGACGATACTGGCAATAACCCCAATAATTGCTGCAGAACCTATTGAAACATACCCCGAAGCCGGTGTGATAGTAGCTAACCCTGCTACAGCCCCTGTTAAAAAACCGACAAGTTTAGGTTTTCCTGTATGGAAGCGTTCAATAATAAACCAAGTAATTGCTGCAAATGCGGCGGCGATATCTGTAGTAATAAACGCTGAAACAGTTACAGTATTGACTTGCAATTCAGAGCCCGCGTTAAAACCATACCAACCGAACCACAATAAAGCCGCGCCAAGTGCAATATACGGAATATTGTGAGTACCATCCGATTTAACGGCTCTTTTACCGACATATAACGCTGAAGCAATTGCAGCGAAACCTGCTGTTGCGTGAACGACAATACCACCCGCAAAATCAACAACCCCCCATTTAGCGAAAATACCATCTGGGCTCCAAACCATATGAACGAACGGTGCATAGACAAATAATGTCCATAGGGTTAAGAATACGAGATAAGCAGGGAAATTAACTCTATTTGCGAAAGCTCCGGTAATTAAGGCTGGAGTAATAATCGCAAACATCATTTGATATCCAAAATGAACCAGTATTGGTAAGCCGCCATCATTACCGGTATACATCGTTTGAGGGCTTATGTTATTCAAGAATGCATAATAAAATGGGTCACCGACAATCCCATTAATCGAGGGACCGAACGATAATGAATAACCAACAACAAACCAAATAATTGCCACCCACCCCATAGAAAAGAAACTCTGGGACATAATGGTAATAACGCTTTTACGAGAGACTAATCCACCATAGAAAAAAGCAAGTCCAGGAGTCATTAGCATAACAAGGCTCGTACAAAGCAGCATAAATGCAGTATTTGGGACATCCAAAATTGACAATATATTCTCCATGGATACTCCTAAATTAACATAACAATATTTAAATATTAGAAATGATTTATAATTGAAACTATACTCATAATAGAGTGATCAGTAAGATTATCAATAAAAAAATCGAAACTAAATTCAATAAAAACAATTAGTTCATTTTTCAATTGTCAATAAATGATATTCCTCTGCTTTTTAATATCCAAATAAAAAGCACCTACTATATTTTTAAATTTTTCGTTAGCATAAGCAAATAACTACTCGACTTATCCGGCAAGCTTTTTCATCCCAAGCCTGCTACTTCACAACACACCGATAAAAACAAACCCTTTAATTACAAATGGTTATATAAAAACCAAAGCTTACCCTAATATATGAGCAGCCCCTAAGGGAAAAAGCTATGGCAAAAATTACCTATAACAGTAGGCTGATTTTGCCATATCACAGATATGTAAAAGCTTAGTATTTAATACAGTTCCGATAATCAATTTTTAAGTAAAGTCAAAACTTATTGACACTCATTCTCATTTTTAGCTAACGATGAAGAGAATACATTAATAATATTTTGTCTATTAAAGTACTTTTTTTCTTTTAACCACAAATAACCAATCCAAATAAGACAATCTAAAAGAGAGTAAATTAAAGTTTTCTTTAAAGAAACCTAAACATGTTTTCCAAATAGGTGTTGGTCACACACCCAAAAATACTCTCTCAGCAACGATAAGCTTAAACATTCACTAAAAACTAAAGCTATTTTCCAGGGTAAGACCCCAAGCGCTGATAATCATTGACGGAATACAAGCTAAAATTAAGGCTACATAATTAATCTGACTACCTGAATAGAGGTCTTTTATACACCTTATGACTTAATTACCAGCTAAGACCCCATCAATATCATCGTAGGATAACGCTCAATATATCCAGATGTTATGTATCATAAATTATTCCTTTTCCATTACAAATGCCGTAAATCTTCTGGAATATTTTTCTTTAAAATACGCCAAAAATCCTCTGCTGTTTTATTCAAGCGAGTATCCATGCGGTAAATGTAAGCTTGAATAGGTATCGTTAATTCTGGGGTGTTGAGACAGACTAGTTTTTTTTCTTTTAACTCATTAACTACCGAGTAAATCGGCAACCATGCAATTCCATGACCATCCAATGCCATATTTTTTAGCAATTCGCTCATTGATGACATAAAGAGTGTTTTAGAGTTAATCGCACCAAACTCACTTAATCGACGATTAACTAACCTTCCCATATAAGAAGCACTGGTGTAGTTCAATAACGGTACTTGAGGTTGGTAGATATCAAATAACGGTTTGCCAAACTCATCCGCTGCACAAATTGGGTACAACTCGGACTCAAACACATTTAAACAAGAAAATGGCGACTGCATTAAATCCTCATCATAAAATGAAATGATAAAATCGCTCTTCCCTTCTCGCAACGTATTTACCACTTGAACCACATCAATGGCTTCAACATGATAGACAAATTCTTCCCCATAACCTGATAATGCATGAACTAACTTAGGCAATAAGCTTAATGACAGCGAATGCGCCGCAGCAATTTTAATATTGGGCAGACTCAGCACATTGTGCCCAGATAATTCATTTAAGTTACATTCTAATTGCTGCAATAAGCTACGAGCTTGGGAATGGAATATTTTGCCTTCTTCAGAAAGCTGTAAAGGGGATGTGGTTCTATCAAACAATTCAACACCTATTGCTTCTTCTAATGCCTTGATTCGGCGACTAAAAGCAGGTTGAGAAATATTTCGTTGTTCTGCTGCATGAGAAAAATGCCGACATGACTCCAGTGTTAAAAAATCATATAGCCACTTTGTTTCTATATTTTTCATGTTATTAAGCCTTAAGTGGACTTGCTGTTAAAATATAAAACATTAAAAGTTTTTTTATTGATATCTTAAGTTAATTGTTAGTTAAAATATTAAGCTGATATTGTAGATTCATTATTTGTATTATGCATAAGCCTGCCATTTAAAACATTAACAAAAATCAAAAACTAATTTTATTTATTTCATATCTTTTCCACAAAGCCAATGCTACTCAGCCTTTCAGCTTACATTATTAAAATAATTTAATTTTAGGATTAATTTTTAATGCGTATCTTGCATCAAACCATACTTACTTGCATTTCTCTTCCTAGATAAACATTGATAAATATTATCCACAGATTAATCAGGGATAAATAAGTTAATAGCTAATTAAATATTAACTTATATGTTAAATAATTTAAGTAATATAACATCTCACTACCCTTATTTTATAAAATAAGGTGTATGAGGCAGGAGTATTAAAATGAAAGGTTTAATTGGAGTGTTAGGAGGAATGGGGCCTGCTGCCACCGTCGATTTATTTAATAAATTTGTGAACTATACTGTCGCAAATAAAGACCAAGAGCATATCCCTTTAATAATATCATCCATTCCTGATATTCCAGACCGTACTGAAGCGTTATTAAACCATGGCGTATCCCCCTTGCCCTTAATGACTGATTATTTAAAAAAACTCGAAACTGCTGGTGCTGAATGTATTGTTATCCCTTGTAATACTGCACATTTTTGGTTTGACGAGCTCAAGCAGGCCTGTCACGTCGATATGCTAAGTATTGTTGAAACGACAATGATGGAAGTACTAGCCATTAAGAAAAAACATATCGGTTTATTAGCAACCAATGCCACTATGCTTATGGGGTTATATCAAAAAAATATAGAGAGTAAAAACTTAAAGTGTATTACCCCAGATATTAAAAGCCAAGAAATGGTAATGAAAAGCATTTATTTATTAAAGTCGGGAAATAAAAAAACGGCTGAATCCATCATGAAAGAACAAGCCGAATTATTATTTTCTCGAGGTGCTGAAATTATTGTTTTAGGTTGTACTGAAGTTCCCGTCATTCTAGAAAATGAAACAAACAAATACCCTGAAAAATACATTGACTCAACTAGCTCATTAGTCAGAGCCAGTATTCATTGGTATGAAAATAGAGTTGGGCGACAAAATTTAATGATAAATAGAAACGCATAAAAAATTTATAACTCATATTAATTATCAAAAATTAATTTTTATATTACTAATGACAATATATTGTCTATTGGAGACGATTATGGTTTGGCTAGAAATCATTGTGGTATTAGGCGCAATTTTCTTCGGTATACGTATGGGAGGAATAGGTATAGGGCTATGCGGTGGATTAGGTTTAGCCGTCTTAACGATTGGATTTGGTTTACCTATAGGCTCTCCCCCTGTCGATGTTATTTTAATTATTATGACCGTCGTAGTTGCAGCGTCCGCATTACAAGCTGCTGGAGGTATGGATTACTTGGTACGCCTTGCCAGCAAATTTATGCGTAAAAACCCTAAGTATTTGAATATTATAGCACCAATTACAACTTGGGTAATGACTATCATGGCAGGAACCGGCTTTATTGTGTTCTCCATGCTCCCCGTGATTGCTGAAATTGCGAAAGATTCGGGTATCCGCCCATCCAGAACCTTAGCAGGCTCAGTTGTTGCATCCCAAATCGCCATTTCTGGTTCGCCAATCAGTGCGGCGATGGCTGCCATGTTAACCATTATGGAAGGGAATGGTGTTACCTTTATTGTGGTTATGTCTGTTTGTCTACCAGCCTCTTTCGTCGCAGCAATGGTCGCAGCATTTATCGCATCACGCCAAGGCTGTGAACTAGAAGATGATGAGGTTTATTTAGAACGCCTACAAAAAGGGTTAGTTAATAAATACGAAGAGAAAAAAGGCGAGAGCACTACGAGAGAAAAATTCTCTGTCGTCCTATTTATTATTGCGACGTTTGCTATCGTTATACTAGCTGCATTCCCTCAATTGCGCCCTGGTTTTGATATTGGTAAACCCATGGGAACTCGAGATATCATCATTATCTGTATGCTCAGTGCTGCGTGTTTAATGGTTGTTTTTTGTAAAACATCGCCAAATTCAATTGTTTTAGCGCCAACTTTCCGTTCAGGAATGAGCTCCCTCGCGGTCATATTAGGTATCGTGACTTTAGGAACTACATTTGTCGATGCGCATATGGACCAAATTAAAGCCATCGCTGGAGATGTATTATCCGCCTACCCTATTTTGTTAGCTTTAGTGCTATTTTTTACCTGCGCATTACTCTACTCACAAGGTGCCACCACACCATTAATTATTCCTTTAGCCATTGCCTTAGATGTTCCAACATGGGCTATATTGGCATCTTTTGTCGCCGTCACTGGGGTTTTTGTTCTGCCTACCTATCCAACGTCTTTAGCCGCAATAGAGTTTGACTCAACCGGTTCTACACGCGTCGGAAAATACATTTTAAATCACCCATTTATGTTACCAGGGCTAGGCGGAATAATTGCAGGTGTCGCCTTCGGTTTTATCATTGCACCGATGGTCGTTTAACCTTCTGCTTTCGGTGCGAGAGAATCCCCCTCGCACCACTTTATTTAATAGTAGTTCGACAGTTTCCTTAACAAAATGAAGTTAAATATTGGCTCTAATTGGCTTTATGCTTTGCTTGATAAATTACAACAAAGTATAAAGCTCTTTTTTTGTAAAAGTCATTCTTAATAAAAATAGTAGCAATAACCAATCAAAATTATCTATTACTCTGTTTAGTCTTTTTAAATAAAATTTTATTTCTTAAAATAATGGCTATTTCACCAATATAGATCACTTTATTTGATAATCATTAAAATTATTTTCATTGAAAAATGTGAGCTGAAATGTTTTTGCATACATTCCCCTCTTCTGAAAATAGTTAAAATAATTATACTCGGCGTTACATTCATTTCTTAAAAAGAAGTAAATCGAGAAATGAGAATTTTTTTATGTTTAATTTCATTGCATTACAAACATCCATAGCGTTCCCATTTACTAATGAAAACACTTAGAGAGACGACTAAAATTAGGATTTAAATCACAAATTTTAGTTTTTTAAATACCTAGCTTCAAAAATGACGACGTCGTCATATTAAAAAAATTTATTTTATCTATAACATTAAATAACCATTTTTCTTACATTCGTACCGTTATTGATAGTTAAGCGTTAAAAAATCAAGTCATGAGTTATAAAAAAAACGCTTAATGTTGACGTCAACATTAGGGCTAACAACTAGAAAGAGGTTTTAGAACATGAGTAAGCTACCTGAAAAAATGAAAGCCGTTGTTTGTCATGGTCCCCATGATTACCGATTTGAAAATATAAAAAGACCAATACCAGGATATAGAGAAGTTGTTATCAAAGTCGATGGGTGCGGGATCTGTGCTGGTGACTGTAAAGCGAATGATGGTGCTCAAATGTTCTGGGGAGATGACCCGTGGATCAAAGCACCTGTAGTGCCAGGCCATGAATTTTATGGTCGTGTTGCTGAATTAGGTGAAGGCTCTGCCGAAAAATTTAAATTAAAGGTAGGTGACCGCATACTAGCAGAACAAATCGTTCCTTGTTGGGAATGCCGTTTCTGTAAATCTGGTAAATACTGGATGTGTGAAACCCATGATATCTATGGCTTCCAAAAAGAAGTTGCCGATGGTGGTATGGCTGAATATATGCGGTTTTCTGAACGTGCAATTATTCACAAAATCCCTGATGAACTTTCGGATAAAGATGCCGCTTTAATTGAGCCAATGGCTTGTGCTATTCACACGGTACGCCGTGGTGATATTGACTTAAATGACGTCGTCGTTATTGCCGGTGCTGGGCCTCTTGGATTATGCATGATCCAAGTTGCTAAACTGAAAACTCCGAAAAAACTGGTCGTTATCGATGCTATTGATGAACGCCTTGAGCTAGCAAAAAAATTTGGGGCTGACGTGGTAATCAACCCGCTTAAAGAAGACGCCATCAAACTAGTTAAAGAGATGACCGAAGGCTACGGTTGCGATGTTTATATCGAAGCGACAGGCGCACCTATTGGCGTTACTCAAGGCCTAGAAATGATCCGTAAATTGGGGCGTTTCGTTGAGTTTAGCGTCTTTGGTAAAGAAACAACCGTTGACTGGTCGATTATTGGTGACCGTAAAGAATTAGATATCCGCGGAGCTCACTTAGGCCCATACAGCTATGAAGTCGCTATCGACCTATTTAGCCGTGGTTTAGTCAGTGCCGATGATATCGTTACCCACTTCTACTCCATCGATGATTGGGAAGAAGCCTTTGTTATGGCCAAATCGGCAGACTCAATTAAAGTCGTCATTAAACCATAAATATATTAACCGTTTGTCGCAATTGATAATTCAAATAAACATTAAACAAAGTAATACCCTACATATAATTAAACGCTCGTTTAGGAGAACATCTTATGTTGAGTAAATTCAAAAAGTTAGCTGTAGCTGCAAGTGTACTAACCTTAGGTATGGCGTTTAACGCTACGGCTAAACCAGTTTCCGTTGGCATGTCGTTTCAAGAGCTAAATAACGAGTATTTTGTCACCATGAAAGAAGCCTTAGAGAGCGCAACAGGCGATATGGGTGCACAATTATATATTTCTGACGCCGCTCATGATGTCTCAAAACAAACCAGCGATATCGAAGATATGTTACAGAAAAAAATCGATATTTTGCTAATCAACCCAGCCGATAGTGTCGGTGCTGAAACTGCAGTACTTGCAGCGAAGAAAGCCGGCGTCGTTGTCATCGCTATTGATGCGCAAGCAAATGGGCCAATAGACTCTTTTGTAGGTTCTAAAAACTACGATGCGGGCTTAATGGCAGGTAAACGCCTAGGTGAAGCACTTGGTGGTAAAGGTGAAGTCGCTATTTTAGATGGTATTCCAGTAGTCCCAATTCTAGAACGTGTTCGCGGTTTCGAAGCCGCCATGAAAGAATATCCAAATATCAAGATTGTGACTAAATTGAACGGTAAGCAAGAGCGTGATACTGCAATGAATGTCACAGAAAACATGCTACAAGCTAACCCTACACTAAACGGGATCTTTAGTGTTAATGATGTCGGTTCTTTAGGTGCATTAGCCGCAATTGAATCCTCTGGTCGTGATGTGAAATTGGTCAGTGTTGATGGTTCACCTGAAGCTGTTGCTGAAATTGCAAAAGGTAACTCTCCGTTTATCGCAACTTCTGCGCAGTTCCCGCGTGACCAAGTCCGCATTGGCTTAGCAATGGGGCTAGCAAAATATTGGGGCGCTAACGTACCGAAAGAAGTCCCTATTGATGTTAAGTTAATCGACAAAACTAACGCTAAAGATTTCCACTGGTAATCGTTCGTTTTATAAATAATGTATTGCACCCATATCCTATGTATAGGTGCAATACATCTCCAATAACAATTAATAATAAAATGCATATTGGAATATTTATCTTCCAAATGACTTTGTTACCCATTTTTAAGCGGTGAAGAAAATATAGGGAAGCAATATGATGCAATTATTAGCATTAAAAGATGTCAGCAAAACTTTCCCTGGGGTTAAGGCGTTAGATAATATCAATCTCTCTTTGGAAAAAGGAGAGGTTCACGCATTATTAGGTGAAAATGGCGCAGGCAAATCAACGCTAATGAAAGTTTTATGTGGAATACATAAACCTGATAGCGGGCAAATTCTGATTGAAGGTAAGGAACATACGTTTCATAACTACAGAGACGCCATTAAAGCGGGTGTGGGTATTATTTTCCAAGAGTTTTCACTAATTCCTTATTTAAATGCTTTTGAAAATATTTTTTTAAATAGAGAGTTAAAGAATAAACTTGGTTTATTAGATAGAAAATCAATGCGTAAAAAGTCCCAGGAGATATTAGCTGAGCTAGGTGTGAATATTAATATTGATGAACCTATTAGCCATTTAAGTATCGCAGAACAACAATTTGTCGAAATTGCAAAAGCTCTTTCTTTAGATGCAAAAATCCTCGTATTAGATGAGCCTACAGCGACATTAACACCAAATGAAGCCAATCATTTATTTGATGTGATGCGTGATTTAAAAGCTAAAGGGGTTGGGATGTTTTTTATTTCTCACCATTTAGAAGAAATTTATGAGATCTGTGACACTATCAGCGTATTACGCGATGGTCAATACATCGGTTCGCGTAAAGTCGATGATACCGATTTAGATGTGATTATCGAAATGATGGTCGGTCGTGAAGTAGAAAATATTTACCCTCATAAGCGCCAATTTGATCAACAAGAGGTCATTTTAGATGCTGAGGTCCAGCGTTTTGCTAATAGCCCTGTAAACCATATTCAGTTAAAAAAAGGGGAGATATTAGGGTTAGCTGGTTTAGTCGGCTCAGGCCGTACCGAAACCATTCTTGCCATGATTGGTGCTGATAAATCCTATAAGAAAAAAGTTATTTTAGAAGGTAAAGAAGTCAAAATTAAATCAGCTGCGACGGCTTTACAATTAGGAATTGGTTTATTACCTGAAAGTCGAAAAACTCAAGGACTTGTTTTGCCTTTCTCTGTAAAAGAGAATATTTGGTTAAATAACCACGCTCAAAAATTATTTTTAATCCAAAATAAAAAAGAACTCACTTTATCTATTGAATTAATTTCTCAAGTAAAAGTTAAAACACCAGAGCCTCACACTGCCGTTTCCACTCTAAGTGGTGGTAATCAGCAAAAAGTTGTTATTGCTCGCTGGCTAAATAAGCAAGCTAAAATTCTTATTTTCGATGAGCCTACTCGAGGAATTGATGTTGGTGCGAAATCAGAAATCTATCAGTTAATGCGCTCTCTGACTGAAAAAGGGATTTCTATCATTATGATTTCATCAGAGTTGCCAGAAGTTATCGGTGTTAGTGACCGAGTTTTAGTTTTTCGAGATGGTGAAATTGCCGCTGAGTTAAATGGGGACGATATAAACTCAACTCAGATCATGGTACATGCAGCCGGCAATATTATATAGGATAATGACTATGTCTAATCAAAGTGCTATTCCATTAACTAAAAATAAATTTAGTTTTTCTAAGCTAACAAAAATACCTGCATTTTTACCACTCGTTGGTTTAATTCTTTTATTTACATGTATGTCCATTTTTAATGAGCATTTCTTAACGGTAAATAATCTTTCAACGATTGCTCGTCAGGTTTCAATTAATGCCATTATTGCTATTGGTATGACATTTGCTATTTTGACCGGGGGGATTGACCTGTCAGTCGGTGCTGTTATGGCTCTTTCTGGAACTTTAATGGCGGGTTTAATGAAATATTATGGCATGGACCCCTATGCCGCAATCGCTCTTGGCCTATTATCAGGTATTGCATTCGGTTTTATTAATGGAATATTAGCCGCTTACGGTAAAATGCCACCTATCATTGTCACACTTGGTGCCATGATAATCGCCAAAGGCTTAGCATTAATTTATACCGGTGGCTATCCTGTTTCAGGGCTCCCCCAAGAATTTGCTTTTTGGGGACGTGAAGAATTAATGGGGATACAAGTTCCTATTTTATTAATGCTGGGGCTTTACTTAATTTTTTATGTTGTTTTAAACCACGTTTCATTTGGTCGCTATATTTATGCTATCGGAGGTAATGAAGAAGCCGCTCGTCTTAGTGGTATCCGTGTCGAACGCTATAAAATGTTAGTTTATGTGATTAGTGGTTTTACCGCGGCATTCGCTGGCCTTATTTTTACTTCCCGTGTTATGAGTGGCCAACCTAATGCAGGTGTAGGCTTTGAATTAGATGCTATTGCCGCCGTTGTGCTTGGTGGTGCATCCATCGCTGGTGGCCGAGGAATGATTATCGGAACCTTAATTGGAGCAATGATATTAGGTGTTCTCAATAATGGCTTAAATTTACTCGGTATTTCCCCTTATGTACAATATATTGTAAAAGGCTTAATTATCTGGGGAGCAACATTAATTAGCTCAATGAAACGCTAAGCTAAACTTTTATTAAAATGATATAATAAAACAATTAAAGGGCCTCTAAACGAGGCCGCTTTAATTAGTAAACAACCAGTTTACCATCTACAAATATTTGCTTTGTTTGGTGATTTTTATTTGTTTCACGCTCTATTTCAGAAAATAATAAATCTGTAGTTAACTCACCAAGGTAAACAGAGTCATGATGAACACCTGAAATAGACAGGTGATAAGTATCAGCATATGGCGGTAAATCGACTGAAAAATAACGGCAAGACAAGCCTAATTCTAAAATAATTTTATACATACCTGCTGTGATAATACCATTAAGCCCCACAATATACATATTAGGTGTGTATAGTTCTTGAACCTTTTCCCTTAAATAAGCTTCATCATTTTTATTAAACATATAGCTACTGTATAATACATGAATGTTTCCCCTATTTGGAAAGGCCTCATATATTCCTGATAAACGCGACAAACTAATTTCCGAGTCTTTAGGACCAGAAACAATTAACGTATTATCACAATCTTGCTGACTCAAAAACTTACCTGTTAATGCCCCAATTTCAAAGTTTTTCAAAAATAAACCCGAGTATTTATTTTCATAGCCATAAATTGCACGGTCTACAAAAACTAAAGGTACATTGTGCTGGTCAATTAAAGAAAGGTAACTTGGTTGATAGCCTTTATCATCGCGAACAGGAGATAGCAGAATCCCACTAGCCTTATAGCTAACTAAGGTCTCAATAGCCGTTTTCTCTGCTTTTTCATCGCTATCCGAGTCAAAGATCATCACCTGATAGCCTTTTTCTTTCGCTAAACGAGAAACTGTTTGAATTAATACAACATAAAATGGGTTAAATGTGCTATCAGTAACCACACCAATTATGCGGCTATTTTTATTCTTCAAATTCCGAGCGAAAAGGTTAGGAACATAATTTAGCTCTTGAGCTATTGCCAATATTTTATCTCGAGTTTCTTTCTTTACCATTTCTGGATGGTTAAATGCCCTTGAGACTGTAATATCCGTTACATTAGCACGCTTAGCTATATCTATTATCGTTGTTGAGCTATCTTGCTTTGCCATAATTATATTAGTTAACCTTTAATGACCACCCCGATGAATATAATATTAGTTCATATCAATCTTTATCAGGGCAGAAAAAATGCGATTATTCATTATACCTATTTGCGGATGAAGATAAATCGATTTTATGCCATTATGATAGGTTAAACTACGGTTTATCAAAAATAGTGGCATACCACATAGATTAATCGATTACCTATTAATCCCTTAATAAATCAAATGAAATTCAACTCACTTAATGATGAAATAAACAAGACTAATGCAACAATAATGACCAATATTGAAAATATCGTTTTAATCATTTTAGCTGAAAGATAATTAATTATTAACCTCCCTATTAATAAACCAATAATACAAGAGACAATAAAAATAGAGCTAATTTCTTTTGGATAGGGGAATCCATTTAATACATTAATAAAAATACTAATACTACCAATACAAAAAATCACCAGTAATGATGTTGCGATAATACTCTTCATATTTAAATTGGTAAACTTCCGTAGTGCTGGGACTATCACAAAACCCCCACCCACCCCGAGCAGCCCTGTCAATAACCCAGAAATTATACCAATACCACCAAGTACAGCAGCAGTTTTGATATTCCAAATAAATTTTCCTGTTTCTTGATTAATTTGGCAAACTGAATGCGTTAACTCACTTGGTTCGCCCAAAAAACCTCGATAAGCCACATAAAACATAACCATGCTGAAAGTGAGCGTTAACCAAACCGGAGAGATAATATGGGAAAGATAGATACCATATTTAGCCGTAGGTATGCTTAATAACGCAATCCAAATAGCAGCTTTATATCGAATAGTTTTATTTATAAGCCCTTGAATTGCACCAACCAAAGCAGCGAGTGTCACAGCCAAAAGACCAACTGGAGCGGCTAAAGCTACACTCCAGTTCTGGCTTACCATCAGGGCGGGGACAGCAAGAATCCCGCCACCGGCCCCAGTTAAACCAAGTAAGCAACCGATTAATACACCTTCTAAAATAAGTATTAACATTGTGAATGTCTTGTATGAGTAGTTAGAGTTAACTTAACGCAAAAAATTGAATATTACTAACTATCGAGCACCTGCTTCAATACCATTAATACATTATTTAAGGTTACCTCTCCTGCAATCGTGTGAACTAACCGAGTGTCCTGAAAAATTGCGATAGTGGGTACAGTTTTTATCCCGTACTTAGGTGCTAAAGTTGGTGATTGTGCAATATCGACAACCCCAAAAACTATTTTTTTATCATCAATGTGGTTCGCGACTTGTTGGAAAATAGGTTGCATGTTCTTACATGGTACACACCAAGAAGCCGAAAAATAAACAATAACGCACTGCCCAGGTTGTTGTTCAGGCTGATAAAGCATACGTGAAAAATTGTCGCTATCTAATAACAAGATATTAGACATTATTTCCTACCTTTTGTTATGTATTATTTTGTTTAATTAGAATATCGTGGTTGTTTTATACTATTACTGACTTTGAGCGTTACCTGAAATTTAAGGGTAACTCACTTACTCATCATAGGGAGAAACCTATGTTACACCAACATTCAGACTCTAGTTTAGCGTTAAATTTAGATTCAGGTCACCATCTAGAAATTGATTCATTAATTTCATCGCCATTTTCCTATAGTGTTATTAGTGCATATAACAATAAGTTAGCGGAGTTCCCATCATTAATAACCCAATGTAAATCATTAAAAGTCCTTAACTTATCTTGTAATGAACTTAAATCAATCCCTACTGACATAGCAAGCCTTTGTTATCTTGAGATGCTAGATTTAGGGCATAATAGCATTAATGAGGTCATTACCGAAATTGGTAACCTAAATAAGCTACAATTTCTTTATTTAAGCGATAATGGTATTAAAAAGCTTCCTGAATCATTATCAAACCTACACGACTTGTTATATTTTAATGCCACTGATAACCAATTAAAAAAACTTCCTGACCAATTTTCTAAGTTAACAAATTTGAAAGAATTAAGATTATATAACAATCAAATTACAGATTTAACAAACTCGATCACGCAGCTATCGGGTGTCCATGAGGTTTATTTAATGAATAATTCAGTAACTCATATACCCGATGATATTTTAGGTTTAGCTGCAATAAGAATACTCGACTTAAATAATAATAAAATTGATAACATATCTTCAAAGATATCAAGTCTTAAACATCTTCACACTCTTAATTTAAGGTTTAATAAACTATATTCACTACCGAGCTCTATTGGGGAAATTGAGTCACTTCAATATCTAGATTTACGTGCTAATCAGCTTAGTAATTTACCCGATAGCCTAGTAAATATACCAAAACTAATGAAGCTAGACTTACGATGGAATAATTTTAGTATAGAACCTGCGATTGTAAAAATACTAAGAAGCCGAGGTTGTACTGTTTTTATATAAGCTTGTTCATATTATGAGTTTGCAAAGATAACCATTGTGTATATTTATGATGTTTTAATAAATTTTGCCATCTGAGTAGAGGTATATCTTGCTTCTGATTAGCCTTATCACGAAGGATTATCTCACCTTCCGATACCGCAGCATGCGTGGTATTGCTGTCTTTCCCTTTGTTATTCACATTGGTCAGCAGTGAACCCACCACTTTGATAGTGCCCATTGCTCTCATGTTTTACACGATGGACTCAAAAATCATGTAAATAGCTAAAAACCCAAAAGGCAAGATATGATTGGTTATTTTTTAGATTTGGCGAACGCCTAAGAGAAGAGCATACCGATGATTGGCATGACGGGGAGTAGTCACAGTGGCTAGAGACGAGTGTAAAGTAAAAAACACCGACAGCTAAAGAAGAAGTGCTAAAAACCAGACAGTATACAGTGGGTTACGCCCCTAACCGCGGTAAACCCAACCCCAGCCCACAACTGACATTCAGCGGTAAGTGGCTGAATGAGCTCGGGTTTACGGTGGGCAGTAACGTCACTCTCACCCGCCAAGCCGGGCAGTTGATTATCCGGTTGAGTGAGGGAGAGTAAAGAGTTAAAGTGGCTAAATAGATCCCTGAATACAAAAAGGGGATCTATTATTCGATTTATAAGTATACATTAAACATCATTTAAGCCGCTTATGATTCCTGTAAACAATTAACATATGTACACAGCTAGTGAACACTCCTAAAACTACACCTAAAATTATTAATTCCTTAATTGCAGGAATATCAATAACAAAAACATTTAATTTCACATATCTAATTGCTTCAATAATAAGCTTAAGTAATAAAAACATAACAAAAGCCCCAAACGAGTAGCACATAGATATAATTAAAAAATAATTAATTACTTTCATTTCCATCCTTTGTCATGAGTGGCTTTAATATTTCCGTTGTTTCATTACCTATAAACTCGGAGCCAACAGCGCCGAATATACTCCCTGTAATAGCTGGTATCGGAGATATTACAGGAGGTGCCGATATAGATGGCATTTCTACTAAGTACCTTTCTTTAAGTCCACTTGACCATGGATTCAATTTGTTATTTAAAACATTTGTAGTCCCTAGACCAACACCATAACCTAGCGATGAACCGATAAATGATCCGCCTATCGAAGCCCAAGGAGATTTGCCATCAATTAAACTTGAAACTCCAGCTCCTGTTGTATTGGTTGTGACGGTTCCCCAATATCCCATTCCTGGTGTAATTCCTCCTGTTAATAATGAACTTCCGAAATTTGTGTAACTAAAATCAGTATTATCAGGATCTTTATAAATGTTATATCCCTGCATTCCTAAGTTTGCCGTACCTGTGGTTGTTACCCCTATCACGCGGTTAGCTAAAGATGTGCTACCTAACCAACTAGATACATAAGGGCTAACAGTTTTGCTTGCCATTGGCAAAGCCAAAGTAATTGTTGCTATTGCAGCCCTAGGAATTTTATTTGTTCTTTCTAAGTCACCATAGTTATCGATGATTGGTGTCAACTGATTGATACTCGTTTGTGCTATGTAGCGACAATCCGAATTACAGTTACCTGAATTTAACAATGCTCTGAGCTCATCTTTTTGTTGCTCTAAATAATCTTTAGAAATTTTTGTATCCAATGCTTTCTGTAGCTGTTCTTTATCCAAGTTTTCAGCAATAGCAATTAATTTCTTTTTGTCCTCATCTGT
>NZ_JBIXLP010000073.1:0-5937 GCF_053543535.1 Providencia sp. AGC89 | reverse complement strand
AATTTTGCGCTAGTAATGCCTAAACTAGCTTGCCCAAATGGAGATACCATGACTGGTGAAAAATCATTATTCTTTGTTTGATATGTCACCGAATGAGCATTAATAATTGTCACATAAAATGGTGTAGGATTTTTCACCATAGCCATTTGAGCACTTTTATCAATTGTTATTTTCTCTTGCCATGGAGAACTTTGTTCTTCAGGAATTATCGCTTTAGGGCGATAAAATAGTTTTACTCGTGTTTGTAAAGCCACTTGTAATACATTTGATTTTTCGCTTTTAGGCGGAATTTCTCGTAAATTAAAATAAAATAGAGTTTCCCTATCTTGAGGCAATGTATTAACCGCTGGTAATGCCTCTATTTTTATTTGGCTAGATTTTCCAGCTTCTATACGTTGTACTGGAGGAAGAACAACTAATGGGCTACTAACCTTTTGTCCTTTATCGTTTTCAATCCACCCTTGAGCTAAGTAAGGTAATTCTTTATTATTATTCCCAATATTTAGCGTAATAGATTTTTTATCTCCTTCAAAAATAACTCGGGTACGATCCATCGTGATACCAGCAATAGCCAGATGAGTTATAAAAACGCCAGATATAACTAGTCCTGTCCGCTGTATTGTTGTCAATTTCATCTCAAGTACCTTTTTATTTTCTAATCAGTTAATTATTCAACTCTAAAATATACTATATACCGTGTTGCTACATTTTTTTAGTTGTCTCTGAGGGAATATTTTCACATGGTAATAGTATTGATTGCTCTAAGCTTGGTAATTTCTGAGGGAAAGAAATACTACAAGCTCCTTCCACACCCCACGATACCGTCATTTTGCCCATAGGGACAATACCACTTAAATAGGTATTTCCACTATCAGCAACAATACCGGTGTTCTTACCTTCAGAATTTTTCACCTGTGCACCAAAAGGAGGAAAACTACCATTTTGTAAACGAATCACAACCATAGCTTTCGCACCAGACAATACATTGAATTTACGGTATCCAACTGCCCCTTCAGTTAAAGTTGCTTGAACTACCGACTGCTCCGCATCAACGTTATCTGGTAGATTATTTAAATCTACTTGGGCAATATTACGATAGTAACTGTTCACATTGGTTATTACTGCTTTACCAAAATGGTTTGACTTAACAGGAGCCCCAACACCTAGAATTGGCACATTAGCCGCACCATCAGTATCAACAAGTAATCTCGTACCACCTAATTCTCCCCCACGATGTAAAGCGCCGCCATCAGGAGTTAATGTTACTCCACCATTAGCAGAAAAACCTACAGCTTGATAATCACTAGTTATATAGCTAGCATTACCAGAGAGGAATACATCATCTCCTTGATAAGAAACGAATCCACTGGTTGATGTTCCTCTTCTATTCTCCCCTGCGCTTATTTGGTAGGAAAATCTATCTGTAGGGCTATTATAATAAGACGCCCTATTATTTATACCGCCTTTACGCTTATCTCTGACATCCATGGTGTAACTTATACTACTACGACTACCCCAAGGAATAGATAAAGAAAGATAAGCACTATCATCATTAACTCCCTGATTAACTTGGCGGTTTAAAGATAAAGAAGCGCTTATATTCTTAAAATCACCCAAATCAAAATATTTTGATAACATTAAATTATAATAGTTATTTTCAGGTCTATCCCAATATGTTTGGTGGTTATAACTTAAATATAGAGATAAACCAGCATCTACGAAATTTTTATTAAATGACAGAGTATACAGCTCTTTGCTACCACCAAAATGAATTCCAGATTTTTTAGACTCTAAAAAATCATTCATACTCATGAAATCTTTCTCAGAGAAGCGATATCCTGCAAACGTTACCTGACTGTTATATTCTTCAAAATTTTTCGAATAACTTAATCGATATGAACCACCATTTAAGGTTGGCTGGTCTGGTAGTTTAGATCGAGATTGAGTTATATCAAAAGACAACGCACCTAATGCTAGCAAATCTCTACCTAAGCCAACTGATAAAGCTTGATAACGCTGACTACCTAAAAAACCACCAAATAATGACCATCCATTTGCTACCCCCCATGAAAATTCACCTGAAGCAAAATTTTCACCCTGACTATGGCGTTCATAATCAGTTGGTTGTCCTACCGCAAGTTTATATTGAACTTGCCCTGGGCGAGTTAAGAATGGTAAGTTAGCAGTATCAACATTAAATTCTTGAGTTGTTCCATCTTGCTCTGCGACAGTTACATTTAGAGTCCCACTAAGAGCATCCGAAAGATCTTGAATGCGGAAAGGACCTTGCGGTACTTGTGCTTCATAAATAACACGACCTTGCTGACGAACTGTCACGGTGGCATTTGTTCTTGCCGTACCTGTAATTTCTGGAGCATACCCTCTTAGATTTGGAGGAACCATATTTAAATCAGTACGAATTGCAGCCCCAATAAATCGAAATGAATCAAAAACTCCTGAATCAAAATAATCTTCACCTAACGTTAATTTAGCTTTTAAAGCGGTTAAAGCACGATAGGCATAGAAACGATTCCATGTCATATCGGTATTTGATTGACTATTTTTTCCCGTAATATGGCTAGATTCAGCTTGCCAATCACCACGAAAACGCCAAGCCCCTAAATTAATGCCAGCAACCCCATTTCCGGATAATATATAGGTTTTTTGGTTGACTTTTTTCGTGTCCATTATACTACCATTTAAGTTATAATCGAACAGGAATGCATTAACTCCATTATCCCACCGAGAAGGAGGATCCCAATCTGGAGAACTATATTCTAAATAAGCTTGTGGTATATTAATCAATAAAGATGATGTAGCTAAATCACCAGTAAGTGTAACTCCAGGTAAATTTGAAGGATCCCAACATTTATCTTTATTTTCTAAATTTGACCATTTTAAATCTTTAACAGATGAAGAATTAAAGCCGATTAAATCTACTATATCTGGAGATATACATACACGACTTCCGGTTTCACTTTCTTTATCTTCAATAAATGGAACAGAATATTCACCGATGCTATATTGATTGACTTTAACTTCTAAAGTATAAGTCCCGGGCATAATATGTCCGGCTCGAGAAAATTGTTCTAAATTAATATTTTCTTTGTCTTCAATATCTAATACATCCATATTAAATATAATATCTTTTGCAAATACATGAGGAGTAACACTGCTATAAAATGCAGCAGCTATTAGTATATGCAAAGAACAATAACGCCAACGCGTAATAGAATTAAAAGACATAAAAAATCCTTGTTCAAAACAACTTGCTAAATAGCAATGGTTTTATTTTTATTATCAGTAGTAATCCAATTTAAAGCTGAGAATACTTTGAAAGTTCCCAGGAATAAATGTTGAATGATCACTTATCATACGTAACCCATAATTAAGTAACCTATCTCCTTGAGATATACCTCCAAGGGATATAGGTTGATTGGGTATTACCCATTGCCCTTTTTCATCTTCTAATCTGAGCGCTATACCAGATACATCACCAAAAACTAAGAAATTATTATTTTCTGAAGGACCAGAGAAGGTTATTGTAAATGTATTCCATGGTTCACCTGATAGTGATGATATTCTACAATCTATAACCTTTATGCTAAAAGGATGGCGCGTTCCCTGCCCAAATTGTTTCAAAACACTTATTGGCTCCACGCCTAAATCAATACTTTGATCGATTGATTCCATCGCAATGGCGCAAGGGGTTTCTAAGATACTACCATTCATGGTAAGGATCCCTTTAAGTTCAGCACTTACCGCAGATATTGATATACTTAAATATAACCCCAATATTTGAAACACAAGCTTCATGCCATATTCCTTATACATAACAGGTGGGAGATAGCTATCTTTCCCCACCTCACAAATAACTTATTAGTTGTATGTTAAAACAAAGTTAGTTGCTGCAGTAAATATGCCTGGAGTTACAGCTGTACCTTTAACACCTTGTAGGCCTGCTTGGAAACTCAATGTATTATTACCAGTAACAAAGTTTTGAGTTGTAGAACTATTAATTTTGATAGTGTCACCTGAATCATTCATCAATTTAACACCCGCGCCAGCGCCGGTACCTGTAATTGAGATTAAACCAGTGTCATTCCACTCAGTTCCATAAAAACTTACATTAACAGTATTGTTATAAGTTTTCTCTACATCATTACCTTGAGCATCTTTTTCTGTATATGTCGCATTTAGGTTACAACCTTCTAATCTAATATTGAAAGGTTGAGCTGAAGACATACCGCCATTTTCAAGAGTTACATTAGATATTTGACCTAATGGTACTTCTTGGCTTTCATCACCAGGTGCAATTGAACATGGAGCTGTTATAATTGAGCCAGTAAATGTAACTTTTCCTTTACCAGCATCTGCAGCAAATACGGATGAACTCATCGCTGCACCACAAATCAGAGTTGCAAGAATTACTTTTTTCATATTATAAACCTTTATATATTTATATAATAATACTCTCGCTCTATAGAGCTGAGATAATTTAAATAAAATAGAGAAGAATTATATATTTTCACCCTAATTTATTTTCCAATTACAGCCAACTACCCTAAAATTAGGATTTCAGTAGTAATTGGAAAAAAAATAAGTTAACAACAAAAAAAATACCACTAATAATTTAAGTAAATGTACTTAAAGTAGAATAAGGTGTTCACCAATTGAATCCTCATTTTTAATAACATCCCATAAAAATTCATCCCAAGTTTTATCTAATATTTTTAAGATCAGGTTTAATCGATTAACATCAATGGATGTAATTCCATTCTCGTACCGAGAAACTTGCTGCTGACTAACATTTAATAACTTACCTAATTGATATCCTGTTAATGATTTATTTACCCTTGCTTTTTTTATAAAAAAGCCAATTTTTTTCTGTATTGAAATCTCATTAATATCACTCATAATAACTCCTAACTTTTACTAGCTCTTGGCTTGAGACTTAAAATAAAACAACTAAATGAAGTGAGAAACTCGTAGAATAAGTAAAAAACACCAATAAAGAGTTAATAATCCGCTTTATGAATAATACATCCTTTTAATGCATACTTTTCTATATTTAAAATTTCATTGCAACGCTGGACAAGAGTAATAATAGATTTAATCACTAATAGTGTAAAATTAAAATGACCTATCGATAGACGAAAAACAATAGATAAAACAAATTAAAAATCAAGAACATTCACTTGTTTATTTTTATTTTCTTTATTTTTCATACATATAACTTTGATTTAAATATTAATATATTTTATGCACTCACAAAACAAGTAGGATTTTAAATATAATTACCCAGTATTTATTTTCATTTCGTTACAAATAATATTATTAGCGAAACAATTAACATGTATTAGCATGGCAATTAGTACTAATAATATTAGTTTATTTCATAAGGAATTAACTTTATAACTGTACTTTCAATATTACCTCTTTCATAATTAATTATTACACACTTTTACTAATTTAATTGAATATTACAAAATATTACTATTTTAACCATATCCCACATATTTTTAACATTATAGTAATAAGCTATTTTTCACCGTAATCATTATGTATGAATATAAATACGCCTTTGGCGTGAGCGTCGCGGCAGAGCCACTCTATTTCTAGGCAGCTCCTTTCTCCTCTTTTATACTTTGCGTTATGTATATTCCCAGACCTGCAAAACTATTATTTAAATATGACGATACATGGAACCGCTTTATCGATAATAACCAACTCTTTCGCAGTACAACACGAGCTATGCTAAAACACGCTCGATGCCTTGGACTCAAGGCCGGTATCTTTTGCGCCCTCCACACCTACGGCCGCCAACTCAATCAACACCCGCACATTCATTTATCAGTCACCCGAAACGATCTCACCAAGTACAGCATTTGGAAGCCGATTTTCTTTAAAAAGAAAGATATCGAAAAGGTCTGGCAT
>NZ_JBIXLP010000072.1:0-91134 GCF_053543535.1 Providencia sp. AGC89 | reverse complement strand
ATAATTTGCACATTGAACTCCTTTGTGAAGTCGATGAACAGTGGTCTTTTGTGGCTAATAAGAAACAACAACGCTGGCTTTGGTATGCCTGGGAACCTCGCCTAAAACGGATTATTGCTCATACGTTTGGTCGTCGAAACAAGAGAACTCTTCGCCAGTTACTGGCTTTACTGTCTCGGTTTAATGTGGCTTTTTGGTGCACGGATAAGTTCAGTGCTTATGAGATATTACCTAAACAAAAACACGTAGCAAGTAAGTTTTATACCCAACGAATAGAAAGAGAGAATTTGAATTTAAGAAATCGCTTAAAGCGTCTTAACCGTAAGACGTTAGGTTATTCGAAGTCGCCTGAAATGCATGATAAAATCATCGGCACATTCATAGAGCGGGAGTATTACCTATTGTGATGATCTCTATATTGAATACACGACCTACTATTATTGAGTGACCTGAAAGCGTCCCTGTAAATAAAAACTTTATTTCTTTTGCATTTTTAGGGATATCTATATAAATAGGTCGCTTATTATTATCGTTTATTCTGTTACACCCTAAAAAATAACTTTCAATACTTTCTCCATCCCTAAGTACGTCAGAACCACTGGCATATTCCATACTATAAGCGCCATCCGCAACCTTAATGAATTGTATTCGACCTTCTGTAAATGGCTGCTCAAAATGTGTTATGCTATCAGTATTAATGGCATTTCTTTGAGTAAACTCGATAAAATTAGACGTAATTAAATTAATATCATTGCTTTTAATTAGTTCTTTTCCTATTTTTTTTTGCGCATCATTTATTACAATCATTAAATACCCATCCCTATTGAATACAGGTTAAAATTAATATAAAAACAGTTAAACACTATTAGTTATAAAAAATTTAAGCAATAACTCATTAGGTAATAGAACTAAAATAAGAACTAATTCAGCTGGTAGAAAATAATATATTAATTATTTAAATTTATTATCTATGAATAGTAGATAAAAAAGGGAAGCCTAAGCTTCCCATGTAATAATATTATTGAGGTCAAACTAAATTAAGCTTGGCCTTTCACTTCTTTCAGGCCATTGAATGGCGCATTTTTGCCTAATGCTTCTTCAATACGAATCAGCTGGTTGTATTTAGCAACACGGTCAGAGCGGCTCATAGAACCGGTTTTGATTTGGCCTGCTGCTGTACCTACAGCTAAATCTGCAATAGTTGCATCTTCAGTTTCACCTGAACGGTGAGAAATAACCGCAGTATAACCGGCATCTTTCGCCATTTTAATTGCAGCCAAAGTTTCAGTTAACGAACCGATTTGGTTGAATTTGATCAGAATAGAGTTAGCAATACCTTTATCAATACCTTCTTTTAAGATCTTAGTGTTCGTTACAAATAGGTCGTCACCAACCAATTGGATTTTGTCACCAAGTACTTTAGTTTGGTATGCGAAACCGTCCCAGTCAGATTCGTTCAGGCCGTCTTCGATAGAAACGATTGGATACTGTTTAGTCAGTTCTTCTAAATAGTGAGTAAACTCTTGTGAAGTAAAGGTTTTGCCTTCACCTTTTAACTCGTAGTTACCCGTTTCTGCGTTATAGAACTCAGATGCTGCACAGTCCATCGCTAGAGTAACGTCTTTACCTAATACATAACCAGCTTGTTCAACGGCTTCTTTAATTGCGGCTAAAGCTGCTGCGTTTGATTCCAAGTTAGGAGCATAACCACCTTCATCACCAACTGCTGTATTCATACCTTTAGATTTAAGTACTTTAGCTAAGTGATGGAAGATTTCAGAACCCATACGAACCGCTTCTTTCAGTGTTGGTGCACCAACAGGCTGGATCATAAATTCTTGGATATCAACGTTGTTATCTGCATGCTCACCACCATTGATGATGTTCATCATAGGTAAAGGCATAGAATATTGACCATGAGTACCATTCAGATCAGAGATATGCTCATACAGAGGCATGCCTTTTGCTGCTGCTGCTGCTTTTGCGCTTGCTAAAGAAACAGCCAGAATTGCGTTTGCACCAAATTTAGATTTGTTTTCTGTGCCATCAAGGTCAATCATGATTTGGTCGATATTGGCTTGATCTTTTGCATCTTTACCAGTTAGGGCTTCTGCGATTGGGCCATTTACAGCGGCAACTGCTTTCAGAACACCTTTACCCAGAAAACGTGCTTTATCACCGTCACGCAGTTCCAGTGCTTCACGAGAACCTGTAGATGCACCTGATGGTGCAGCTGCTAAACCAACAAAGCCGCCTTCTAAATGAACTTCAGCTTCTACAGTTGGGTTACCACGAGAGTCAATGATTTCACGGCCGATCACTTTAACAATTTTGGACATTAGGTTTTCCTCAGTACAAGTTAAATTTCGGGAAGCTGGCACACCTGCGCCGACTTCCCCATATCTTATTTCAACTCACCTTTCTGGTACTTACCAGCGGCTTTAACAAAACCTGCAAACAATGGGTGACCATCTCTTGGAGTAGAAGTAAATTCAGGATGGAACTGACATGCCACAAACCATGGATGATTTGGATTTTCAATAATTTCCACCAATTTGTTATCTACTGAACGACCTGCAATTTTCAAGCCTGCATTTTCAATGCGTTTCAACAGTAAATTATTTACTTCGTAACGATGGCGGTGGCGTTCAATAATGGTTTCTGAACCATACATATCACGCACTAAGCTACCATTCACTAAGTGACATGGCTGACCGCCGACTCGCATGGTACCCCCAAGGTCACTCTCCTCAGAGCGAACTTCAAGGTTACCCTCTTCGTCACGCCATTCTGTAATCAACGCAACAACTGGGTATTTACAATCTGCTTTAAATTCTGTTGAGTTTGCATCTTCCATATTGGCAACGTTACGAGCAAATTCAATCAACGCAACTTGCATTCCCAAACAAATACCTAAATAAGGGATGTTATTTTCACGTGCATATTTTGCCGTCAGAATTTTCCCTTCAATGCCACGTTCACCAAAACCACCTGGAACTAAAATAGCATCCAAGCCTTTTAGTAATTCAACACCACGAGTTTCAATATCTTGTGAATCAATTAATTTAATGTTCACTGTTAAACGGTTTTTCAAACCACCGTGTTTTAGTGCTTCAATAACTGACTTATATGCATCTGGTAACTCAACATATTTACCTACCATCCCAATAGTGACTTCACCTGCAGGATTAGCTTCTTCGTAAATAACTTGTTCCCATTCAGATAAATTCGCTTCTGGGCATTCGATACGGAAACGGTTACAAATATATTCATCCAAACCTTGTGATTTTAACAATGCTGGGATTTTATAAATAGAATCAACGTCTTTTAAGGAAATAACCGCTTTTTCTGGTACATTACAGAATAACGCAATTTTTGCACGCTCATTCGCAGGGATAACACGGTCTGAACGACAAATTAATACGTCAGGCTGAATTCCAATTGATAGTAACTCTTTCACAGAATGCTGCGTTGGCTTAGTTTTCACTTCACCCGCTGCTGCAAGGTATGGCACTAAAGTTAAGTGTAAGTATAAAGTACGCTCACGACCTACTTCTGCCGCCATTTGACGAATAGCTTCTAAGAATGGCAATGATTCAATATCACCAACAGTACCACCAATCTCGACAAGAACGACATCATGGCCTTCGCCACCACGGATAATTCGGTCTTTGATTTCATTAGTGATATGCGGGATAACTTGAATTGTCGCACCTAAGTAATCACCACGGCGCTCTTTGCGCAGAACTTCGGAATAAACACGCCCAGTCGTAAAGTTATTGCGACGTGTCATTTTGGTACGGATAAAACGCTCATAATGACCTAAATCTAAGTCAGTTTCAGCGCCGTCTTCTGTAACGAAAACTTCCCCGTGTTGGGTAGGGCTCATTGTACCTGGATCTACGTTGATGTAGGGGTCCAGTTTCATAATCGTCACATTGAGTCCACGGGCTTCGAGTATAGCCGCCAAAGAGGCTGCGGCAATGCCTTTACCCAGAGAGGATACGACCCCGCCGGTCACAAAAATATAATTAGTTTTCATGCTGAACCTGAAAGTTTAGGTTTAAAAGATGATGGATATAACAGGACGGGAAAACAGTATACCCGAACCTTAATTTCGCTACAAATGTTCTAAGCATAATAAGGCTAAATTTCATCAATACTCTAATATTATCAGCAAGTTAAAAACGAAAATTATTTATCGCTTTAAAAGTAGTCATCTATGTCTGTTTTTATAGATTAACACAGTTTAAAGGCAAAAGCTAAATCCTTTCAGCTGATTATATGGCGTAAAAAATGCGATTCTGCACTAACTTTGATTTTGAATAACTATTTACTCTATCACCCGCTATTTAACGCCCAAAAATGCCACGTTATTCATTGTTTTTGAAGCTTTGTTTGGGAATGTTGAATAAATTACTTTTAGAATAAACCAACAATATCCAAATCTTAAAACGACAGATAGTTTCAATACTTACATATAATGGCTCTAAATAGTTCGCATTACAGCTAGGCAGCAAGAGAGGATATCTCGGGGAGCATACATAAGTATGTGACCTGTGTAGCCGAACGCAGCCAACAACACTGTAGTGCGAAATATGACGAGACATTTTATTCTTGGCTTTTAACCTGCAGCCAGAGCGCTTCCATCTCCTCAAGTGTAGCACTTTCTGTAGATTTACCACTTTCAGCTAAACATTTTTCAATTTGACGAAAACGAGATTCAAATTTGTTGCATGCTTTTTGTAGCGCTATTTCAGGTTTATGCCCCAAATGGCGAGATAAATTTACTGTGGCAAATAATAAATCACCAATTTCTTCTTCAAGGCGCGTTTCATCGACAACAACCTGAGTTGCTTCCTCCATAACCTCTTCTAATTCTTCATGAACTTTACCAACTACAGGACCCAGTGTATCCCAATCGAAACCCACTGATGCACATCGTTTTTGAATTTTATACGCTTTCATCAGCGCGGGTAATGAGCTTGGAATATCATCCAGTACAGAAAACTGGGATTTCTCAGCTCTCTCTTTCGATTTACGTTTTTCCCACCCGTCAATCACCTCTGTACTGCTCAGCGTATTATCGGCATCAAAGATATGGGGATGGCGGTGCTCAAGCTTATCACTCACGGCTTGGCAGACATCATTAAAATCAAACAATGACTTTTCATTCGCCATTTGTGCATAGAAAACCACCTGAAATAATAAGTCCCCTAATTCACTTTTTAAGTCAGCAAAATCTTCGCGCTCTATTGCATCTAACACTTCATAAGTTTCTTCAAGTGTGTATGGTGCGATAGTTTTAAACGTCTGTACTTTATCCCATGGACAACCGCTTTGAGGGTCGCGTAGCTGTGCCATAATAGACAATAAGCGTTCTATCTGAGGATTGGCCTGACTCATTTTTATTCCCTTTTTTCTTTGATTTTGTACGCGTTGGTTTTTATCACTGACTGATTACAAGATAGAACCAACTGAAACGATTTTTACAATGCCAGTTTTATACTTTAATTAATGCAAATTGCATGTAGACGACAAACAAAAATAGTCTGATAGGCATACACCAATGCGTAATGCAGTTACCTGAATGCCCGTTCCATGCAACTTGAAGTATGACGAGTATAATATGGGAATTCAATAAGCTATCTCCCCTTCATCAACTATCAATGACGATAAAAAAACAAATTCGACATTTTTACCTTTATTTATGAAAAATACTGTCCAAAAAATAAGTATGGTAAGAAAAACATTAAAGAGCTAATAGCATGTTTAATAAAATTACGTATCCAGTCAGTGAACTAAACACAACGGATATCACACCAAAAAATCGCCTTAAATCTTTGTTTTCAAAAAAAGTAAAATTAATTAGCAACTCTTCAATCAACCTTCATCCGAAAGGAGTTGGTAAAGGGTATGAAACTTGCAAAGCCTTTAGCTTTGAGAAAAGTACTCGATCAGATATCTACTTTAAAATCGGTTATATCAGTGATTTTAAAGGAATGAAGGAAGAGGCTTTAACCATACACGGAACTCCTAATGGACAAGTTTCAATGTATTCGAATAATACGGCCAATAGAAAATACTTAACGGTAAAAGAGGCGATATCTCATATAAAATCAGTTCACAATGTTGACCTTACGGTTTCCCAAAAACCACTGCATGTCCTATCATGCTTTGGTGTTACTAATGGTGTCTATCAATCATTTGCAAATGAATTAAACAGAGAAGTCATAGGATATGGGGATGGAGGTGTGCTAAGAGGTAATGATACCTCTGAATATTTATCTAATCCCAATGTTGACCCTCTACTTTCGGTCATTGACCACAATACACCACAAGAAAAAACGATGATCGCGAGTGTTCATAAGTATTACCCTGCTCACGCAAAAAAATAGTATTTGGCTAAAGTAAAAGACCGCAGCCAACAACGCTGCGGCTCAATATCTGACGACAACCTATGATGAATGGCGTTTTGCTTCTATCACATCAGGTAACTGATTTAATTTTGCGAGTACCCTGCTTAGTACCTCAATGTTATAAAGCTCAATTGTCATATCTATTGTCGCTAGTTGCTGTTTAACATCACTACGACTACTGACACCAAGGACATTAACTTTTTCGTTCGCTAAAATTGTCGTAATATCGCGTAATAACCCACTACGATCGTTTGCGACTACCCTGACGACTAAAGAATAACCACTTGAATAGTTTTCCCCCCATACGGCATCAATAACACGCTCAGGGGCATGGCTTTGCAATTCAGCCAACTGTTCACAATCCGCACTGTGAATGGAAATCCCTCGCCCTTTGGTAATAAAACCGACAATTTCATCACCCGGGATTGGCTGGCAACAACGCGCAATATGGTGCATCAGGTTACCCACCCCTTCGACGACCACACGACCACTTCCATGAGATGGTGCCCTTGGAACTGAAGACTTACTTTCCAGCGTCTTCATCGCTGCACGGTCTTCTTCTTCTGCTGTCGCCTTATTAAACTTACTTTGTAGGAAGTTAACTAATTGGTTGATACGAATATCACCACCACCAATACCCGCTAAAACTTCATCTAATGAATGAACGTTATACCGCGCTATCAACAGCTTTTCTGCTTCTCTAAGACTAATATCGAGGTGAGATAACTCGCTATCCAATATTTGGCGACCCGCAAGGATATTTTTGTCTCTATCTTGCTTACGGAACCAGTTTTGTATTTTCGCTCGTCCACGGCTAGTGGTAACATAGCCAAGGTTAGGGTTTAACCAGTCACGACTAGGATTTGGATGCTTTTGCGTAATAATTTCAATTTGATCCCCCATTTGTAGTTGGTAACTAAATGGCACGATGCGACCACCAATCTTAGCCCCTATACAACGGTGACCCACATCACTGTGGATATGATATGCAAAATCAAGTGGCGTCGAACCCGTTGGCAAATCAACGACATCACCTTTAGGTGTAAAGACATAGACTCGGTCATCAAATACTTGGCTACGCACCTCATCCAGCATTTCACCAGAATCGGCCATTTCTTCTTGCCATGCAATTAACTTACGCAGCCATGCAATGCGGTTTTCATAGCTACTGCCCTTGCCAACACCCGTTGCGCCTTCTTTATACTTCCAGTGCGCTGCAACCCCTAACTCTGCATCTTCATGCATTTGACGAGTTCGTATTTGAATTTCAAGGGTTTTACCATTTGGCCCAAGTACCACCGTGTGAATCGATTGATAACCATTTGGTTTTGGATTCGCCACATAATCGTCAAACTCATCCGGCAAATGACGAAAGTGGGTGTGTACAATCCCTAGAGCAGCATAACAATCTTGCAAGCGTTCGACGACAATACGCACTGCACGCACATCGAACAGTTCATCAAACGCTAAAGATTTTTTCTTCATTTTGCGCCAGATACTGTAAATATGCTTAGGGCGACCGTAGATATCAGCTTGAATACTCTCTTTTAACATATACTTTCGTAATGTCCCTACGAAGTTATCAATGTATTCTTCACGATCGATACGGCGCTCATGGAGTAATTTAGCAATTTTTTTATACTCATCAGGGTGCAAATAACGGAAACAAAAATCTTCTAGTTCCCATTTTAGCTGGCCTATCCCCAAACGATTTGCTAAAGGCGCATAGATATTTGAACATTCTTTAGCGGCTAATACGCGCTCATCTTCTGTTGCATCTTTTACCTCACGTAAATGTGCGATGCGTTCAGCTAATTTTATGACAACACAGCGGAAATCCTCTACCATCGACAGTAACATACGACGGATATTATCCACTTGTATCGAGCTTGTTTCACTCGACTGCGTGGCTTTGAGCTGGCGAATTGCGTCCATTTCCAACACGCCCTTAACAAGTTCGTTAATAGAATTACCAAACTCATCAATCACATCTTGCTCTTTTAGCTCCCCTTCTTCGACTAAAGGGAAAAGCAAAGCTGCTTGTAAGCTACCGATATCCATACTCAATGTAGAGAGTATCTCGGTCATTTCAATGCCGCGCCATAGCAATAAAGGCGCTTTTTCTTGTCCAGCTAATTTGTCATGACAGTATTGCCAGGTATGGATGAGCTTTTCTTCTGATTGCTTATTGCCCAAACCTAAACCATTAACCCAATTTTCTGGGGCAAACTCACCTGCTGGGGTAAGATGTGCACTTCTTACTGCAACCATATATTCTCCCTACCGATTAAACCTCTGGGCGACGGATAAATAATGCCATTGACTCTAAATGGCTAGTGTGCGGAAACATATCCAACATCCGCAAATGTAATAATTGATAACCCCCACCAAGCAAAACCTTGCTGTCCCTAGCTAATGTTGTGGGGTTACATGAAACATAGACAATTTTTTCTGGCATCAGTTTAATTAAATGTTCCATTACACCAGCAGCTCCGGCCCTTGCAGGGTCTAATAACACTTTATTAAACCCTTGAGCTGCCCATGGCTGTGTATGAATTTGTGCTTCTAAGTTCTCATTATAGAATGCTACATTATAAATAGTATTGAGCTGAGCGTTGTTTCGTGCTTGTTCGACTAAATTTTCAACACCTTCAACCCCAACGACAGATTTCGCTAGCCGAGCAATAGGCAGTGTAAAATTACCCATTCCACAAAACAGGTCTAATACCCTGTCTTCACTGTTGATATCCAACCATGCTAACGCCTGCTCGACCATTTGTTGGTTAACTTGCGCATTAACTTGAATAAAGTTTGACGGATTAAATCTCAACCTTTCCCCTGCGACTTGATATTCAGGTAATGGGGAAGCCTCAGTCAGCGTATGTAAGTTTTCATCATTACCTGCTAACCAGATAGACACTCCGTGCTGATTTTCAAAATCAATGAGTTTTTGCTTATCTGAAGATAGCAAAGGAGCCAAATGCCGGATCAATACAACTTTGCAGTTATCCGCATAAATTAATTCAACATGCCCCAGTTTCGCGGCAATACTGAGCTGGTTGAGACATTGTGAAAGCGGCTCAAGCAATATGTCTAGATCGGGTGATAAAACAGGACAATGTTTTATATCAACCAAAGTATTCGATTGAGTTTTTCGAAAGCCCATGACTAACCGATGGCTTTTAGAATGGTATTGCAAACCCAAGCGTGCTCGTCGACGGTAGCCATATGACTCACCGCTGATAACCGGGGTTGCTGGTTTATCTACCCCCGTTTCGCGTAACATTACATACTGTAAAGCAAGGGCTTTACTTTCCCTTTGTAGTTCAATATCAACATGCTGTTGTTGGCAACCACCGCATTGTTCAAAGTAACCGCAGCGTGGCTTAACCCTTTGTGGATTGGTACTCAACCGCCTAATAATCTTCGCTTTTGCAAAATGACGTTTATCTTCTGTTAATTCAATCTGAGCTTCTTCATTAGGCAATAAGCCTGCCACAAAAATCGTTTTGCCATCGACACGAGCGACACCTTGCCCAGCAGCATCAAGGCTTTCAGCAATAACCGTTATTTGACGGCGTGAAGTAGTACGGCGGTTCGGAGAGTAAAATTGAGCCATAAGTAGTCACTACGGAGTATTAAGTTATAAAAATAATGATTGCCGTTTTTCCCGTTTCAACACGTTGCTTTTTCCGCCTATTAATAAGGAAAAACCTGTCCCCTTAGTATACCTGTTTTTCCTATCATTTTATTGAATACTTTGCGAATTTATTACATAACATCAATATAATGTTAGTTGCTGACCATAAATTTTCTATATTCTTCATAGGCATAGTGATCTGTCATCCCACTAATATAGTCTTGTATTAAACGTGCCCGGTAATAAAACTCGAGGATTGAGCGGTCAGACTCATTGGTCGCAGAAATTTTTTCAAGCGCTTCAGTATAAGATAAGCGGTGCTTATTAGATAACTTATGGAATAAACGAGTTTCAATAAAAAAATGCTTATGATAGTTTTTGTCCACTAGTTCCGCAAAATCTGTTCTGCTCATCATTAATAATGGGCTATAGAAATCGAGTAACCCACTAATAATGCGATACCCTTGAAGTTCTAGTTCCTCAACTTCATGGTGGTTAAAAACATGCTTAAATGCCACTGTTTTTAATACTTTCAATAACCTATGCTCAGGGCTTTTATCTTCCAGTAATGCGCTATTAAAATTACCATGGTAAATTTCAGGTAAGTTTTTTATAAACTGTTGAGCACTGTAATGGCATAATTTACTCGTAATATTGACGCGTAAGTACATAAAAAACTGATCTTGTTGAATGCGCCTTGTGTGATTATCACTAATATTGTTATAAGCACGCATAATGGTTTGGTCAAACAAATCGTTTGGTTCAATAGGACCCCATTCTGCCTTTAAATAATCGATTAATTTTTCGACGGTAAAAATACCTTTTTCAGCAGCGTCATCCAGATCAGCAATGCAATATGAAATATCATCAGCCGCTTCCATAATATAAGAGAGAGGGAAGCGACAATATTTCTCCATATCGAGTTTTTTTGTCAATTCACTGACAAAATCTGATTCAGACCAATAATAACCCGGTTTTTTCATTAAATAGTCAAATTCTGCAGGGATCGGAGCTAAATCATAAGCCCCGCGAGTATATTTCAAAATTGAACCAATCTGTGCGTAGGTCAAATTTAATTTGAGCAACCGATGAGCCATACGCAACCCTTGAGCATTGCCTTCAAATGAACACAAATCGTGCTTCAATTGACGACGAAAAAGGTCTTGCTTTTCATTACCTGTCAATTGTAAGGCGTGTATTTGGCATGGATCAGGAGAGTCTGGTGTATAAAGATAGCCGGGAGCCAATAATTTACTGAACCAACGCTGTATTGCAGCTTCACCAAAATGACCAAAAGGTGGGTTGCCGATATCATGCATTAAGCAAGCCATTTCAACGAGGCTTTCAAAGGCGTCACACCTTTCATCTAACCCATAGGTTTCTAATAACTTTCTCTTTTTTAATTCACCCAAAACGGTTTTACTAATGTAACGCCCCACTTGCTGAACCTCTAGTGAGTGAGTCAATCGGCTACGTACAGCAGAATTTTGTTCTAACGGAAAAACTTGTGTTTTTTGTTGTAAGCGACGAATGGCAGCAGAATTAATGATACGCCCCCGATCACTTTCAAATAAGCGATTAACGGCGTCTTCATCTTTTTCCGAAACTTTTTGATTCTTTGCGCTACTCGTATAATTACGCTGAAAGCTTAGCTTTTTAAGAAAGTTAATCTCCCCCATTCTTTCCTCTCCCTTATCTAAATTTATTAGTCATTATATAACCAAAGTGCAGGAAAAATACTTCACGCCTCAACTTTCAATGCTACACTTCGTACAGCTTTGTAATTTCATTGCTTAAACATGAGATATTGCAATATTAGTTGCGATAGCGCTCGAAGATCAAAGCAATAACACAACAAAATTCTATTTTCCCTAAATAATGTGTTGTAAACACTAAGTAGGGGAATATGGTGAAGGAGACAAAATGAAAGTTGGGGTCATTGGTGCAATGGAGCAAGAAGTTGCTATTTTGCGCTCACAAATTGAAAATTGCCAAACGATCAGCCGCGCAGGCTGTGAAATTTATACCGGAAAAATTAATGGTGTTGACGTTGCTTTATTAAAATCAGGTATTGGTAAAGTTGCGGCTGCAATCGGTACAACATTATTACTAGAACATTGCCAACCTGATGTAGTTATCAACACTGGGTCCGCAGGTGGGTTAGATCCTCGTTTAAATGTTGGTGATATTGTTGTCTCTACTGAAGTTCGTTATCACGATGCCGACGTCACCGCGTTTGGCTATGAGCCAGGCCAAATGGCACAATGCCCACCAGCTTTTGTCGCGGATAGCAACCTGATAAACGTTGCGGAACAGTGCATTAATTTATTGGATATGAATGCAGTACGTGGTTTAGTCTGTAGTGGTGATGCTTTTATTAATGGAGCAGAACCATTAGCTCGTATCAAAGCCATGTTCCCTCAAGTTGCTGCAGTTGAGATGGAAGCGACTGCGATAGGGCAAGTTTGCCACCAGTTTGGCGTACCATTTGTTGTCGTTCGCGCCATTTCTGATGTAGCCGATAAAGAGTCTCATACCAGTTTTGATGAGTTTTTACCTATTGCTGCTCGCCAATCTTCACTGATGATCAACGCGATTTTAACAAAACTCGCTTAATTTTCTCCTATGAAAAAGCATAACTAACATTCCGTTATGCTTTTTCATTGCAGCTAAGATAAATGATAGTCATGAAAAGAATTCCTCATTTTTATTCCTTCACTGTTACCTTGTTATGTACCTTGTTGGTTACTTTTTCTGCTCTAGCTACCCCCAAACAACGGGTTATTAGTTTATCACCAGCAAACACCGAACTCGCCTACGCGGCTGGATTAGGTGATAATTTAGTTGCAGTTAGTGCTTACTCCGACTATCCAGAACAAGCAAAAAAAATAGAACAAGTTGCTGATTGGCAAGGGCTAAATGTGGAGCGTATTATCGCACTTAAACCGGATTTAATTCTTGCATGGCGAGGAGGAAACCCACAGCGCCCTCTCGAACAACTCGCATCTTTTGGTATTCCTATTATTTATTTCGACCCGCAAAGCATCGATGAAGTGATTAATTCAGTAACTGAATTAGCACAATACAGTCCTAACCCCAAAATTGCACAACACAATATTGAAATGATGCGGGCAACCTTAGCCTCTTATCAAAATAAAAAAGCCTTAATCAACAAACCAAAACGTGTGTTTATTCAATTAGGTATCCAGCCTTTATTTAGTACTGGTAATCAGACATTGCAAAATGATGTTGTGGAATTTTGTGGTGGTGAAAATATTTTTGCTAATAGTACAGTGCAATGGCCGCAAGTCAGCCGTGAGCAAGTACTCACCCGCAAACCAGATGTGATTATCATGACAGGTTCAGCAGAACAGGAAAAAGCAGTGAAAGAATTTTGGCATCCCCAACTCAATGTCCCTGTTATTCGGTTAAACGAAGATTGGTTTCATCGAGCAGGCCCAAGGATTGTGAATGCAACCGAACAACTGTGCGAACAGCTAAACTCACTATATAATTGATAATTAGGAACTAAAATCCGAGAATTATAGGTTACAGGTTACAGGTTACAGATTACAGGTTACAGGTTACAGGTTACAGGTTACAGGTTACAGGTTACAGGTTACAGGTTACAGGTTACAGATTACAGATTACAGATTGCAGATTACAGAAATTTTCTAAATAGTTCGAGTTGTGGCAAGGCGGCAAATGAAGATATCTCGGGGAGCATACACAAGTATGTGACCCGAGTAGCTGAATGAAGCCAACACCGCCACAGCTCGAAATATGACGAAAATTTGGCAAGGCGGCAAATGAAGATACCTCGGGGAGCGCACACAAGTATGTGACACGAGTAGCTGAATGAAGCCAACACCGCCACAGCTCGAAATATGACGAAAATTTGGCAAGGCGGCGAATGAAGATACCTCGGGGAGCACACACAAGTATGTGACCCGAGTAGCTGAATGAGGTCAACACCGCCACAGCTCGAAATATGACGAAAATTAGACGCTAAAGGACGACCCACACCCACAAGTAGACTTAGCATTCGGGTTCGTCACAATAAAGCGCGAGCCTTCTAAACCTTCAGTATAGTCAACACTTCCGCCAACTAAATATTGTAAGCTCATTGGGTCAACCACAAGAGCAACACCTTGCTTCTCAATGGTCATATCACCTTCATTGATTTGGTCATCAAATGTGAAACCATACTGGAAACCACTGCATCCGCCACCGGTAATATAAACACGTAAACGCAGATTTGGGTTATCCTCGTCAGAAACTAGATCTTTAACTTTTATTGCTGCCGCATCAGTAAATTGTAAGGGCAGAGCTGAATCATCACTCATTTTTAGCTCCAAACCGGTAACCGGTAAATTCATGGGAAGCAAAAGCCGCCCCAGATCAATTAATCTAATTATCCGCCACTTGACTAAATCGTTCAAGTGTTGTTACACAATTAGACACATTGTGCATATCTTAGGATCAACATTTGGTTTAATTGAGACAGTGCTTTAGAATGGAGGCAAATTTCTATTTAGCCTCTTTTTGGAGCCCTGCCATGTCGCAATCTGAAAAACTTTATGCACTAGCAAAAGAACAAATTCCTGGTGGTGTAAACTCACCAGTTCGTGCCTTTAATGGTGTTGGCGGAACCCCTTTGTTTATAGAAAAGGCTGACGGTTCATATATTTATGACGTCGATGGCAAAGCCTATGTGGATTACGTTGGCTCATGGGGGCCGATGGTCTTAGGGCATAATCACCCAGTTATTCGTGATGCAGTAATTAAAGCTGTGCATAAAGGTTTAAGTTTTGGAGCGCCAACCGCAGCGGAAGTTGAAATGGCTGAACTCGTCTGTGAACTAGTGCCCTCTATGGATATGGTACGTATGGTGAATTCAGGAACAGAAGCTACCATGAGCGCTATCCGCCTTGCTCGGGGCTACACTGGACGTGATAAAATTATCAAATTTGAAGGTTGTTACCACGGCCATGCAGACTGCTTATTAGTAAAAGCAGGGTCAGGGGCACTCACTATGGGGGAGCCGAATTCTCCAGGAGTCCCTGAAGATTTTGTTAAACACACCTTAACCTGTACTTATAACGATCTTGCCTCAGTTCGCCAAGCATTTGAAAACTACCCTGAAGATATTGCTTGTGTGATTGTTGAACCTGTTGCTGGCAATATGAACTGCGTCCCTCCTACTGCTGAGTTTTTACCGGGTTTACGTGAGCTTTGTGATGAATTCAATGCTGTATTAATCATTGATGAAGTCATGACAGGCTTTCGCGTAGCTCTGGGCGGCGCACAAGACTATTACGATGTTCAACCTGACTTAACTTGTTTAGGTAAAATTATCGGTGGCGGTATGCCTGTTGGCGCGTTTGGTGGCCGACTTGAGATCATGGAAAAACTCGCGCCAATTGGCCCTGTTTACCAAGCTGGTACATTATCGGGTAACCCTGTCGCGATGGCAGCGGGTCTCGCTTGCTTAAAAGAAGTCGCTCAGCCAGGCGTCCACTCACGTTTAAATGAGCTAACAGAAAAATTAGCCCGTGGTTTAAAACGCGTATCCCAAGAACAAGGTATCCCGATGGTAATCAACCATGTGGGCGGTATGTTTGGGGTTTTCTTTACTGATGCACCGACTGTAACTTGCTACCAAGACGTGATGAAGTGCGATGTAGAACGGTTTAAGAAATTCTTCCATTATATGTTAGAACAAGGCATTTACCTTGCACCTTCGGCTTTTGAAGCTGGTTTTATGTCTATCGCTCACAGTGATGAAGACATTGAAAAAACGATCAAAGCCGCCGAAACTGCACTGATGAAAATTAAAAACAATTAATTTACACTAACATTATAGAGGTGAAGCTATCTCCACTTTCACCTCTATTCTTCTTATAGTTAACGATAGATAACTATATCCTCACGCAATAACTCAAACTGTACTTAGTAATTCTCTAAATAATTCAGCCTGTAGCTAGGCGGTAAGTGAGCTAGAACTTAAGGTATACAACTGTGTGGGGCTAAATCTAGTGAATACAGCCAACAACGCTAAAAAGTGAAACGTTACGCGGCAATTCTCTAAATAATTCAGCCTGTAGCTAGGCGGTAAGTGAGCTAGAACTTAAGGTATACAACCGTGTGGGGCTAAATCTAGTGAATACAGCCAACAACGCTAAAAAGTGAAACGTTACGCGGCAATTCTCTAAATAATTCAGCCTGTAGCTAGGCGGTAAGTGAGCTAGAACTTAAGGTATACAACCGTGTGGGGCTAAATCTAGTGAATACAGCCAACAACGCTAAAAAGTGAAACGTTACGCGGCAATTCTCTAAATAATTCAGCCTGTAGCTAGGCGGTAAGTGAGCTAGAACTTAAGGTATACAACCGTGTGGGGCTAAATCTAGTGAATACAGCCAACAACGCTAAAAAGTGAAACGTTACGCGGCAATTCTCTAAATAATTCAGCCTGTAGCTAGGCGGTAAGTGAGCTAGAACTTAAGGTATACAACCGTGTGGGGCTAAATCTAGTGAATACAGCCAACAACGCTAAAAAGTGAAACGTTACGCGGCAATTCTCTAAATAATTCAGCCTGTAGCTAGGCGGTAAGTGAACTAGAACTTAAGGTATACAACCGTGTGGGGCTAAATCTAGTGAATACAGCCAACAACGCTAAAAAGTGAAACGTTACGCGGCAATTCTCTAAATAATTCAGCCTGTAGCTAGGCGGTAAGTGAGCTAGAACCTAGGAGCATACAATAGTATGTGACTAGGTCTAGCGAGTGCAACCAACAACGCTACAGGTTGAAGTATGACGAGAATTTAGGGATTATTGCCAAACATATCCTTAACCCAATCCGGTGCATCATTTTGTGTCTGATCGTTATTGCCATTTAGGTTCCAAACTGGGTCTTGGTTTTCTGATGCTTGGCATAAAGCATCGGGGTTATCCGTCCAGATTGGTAGCATTCTACCCCCACCAAAATTTGAACAGCTTAATTGCCCATCGGCAGTCACTTGCATATCTACAACCCCTTCTGGGGCACGATTGATTAATGCCAAAGGTGTTTGATTATCAAGATAACGTTGATATACCTTCAGTGCTCCTGTTGCGCCTGTTAATTGCGTAGGGCCATTGTTATCACGACCTACCCATACAATCGCGACTTCCTTACCGTCAATGCCGGCATACCAGCTATCGCGCAAATCGTTAGTTGTCCCTGTTTTACCTGCTAAGTTATATTTGCCATATTTAGACAATAATACACGGCCAGTCCCTTGCTTAACCACTTGTTGCATACCGTATAACGCTAAGTAGGCAGCTTGTGAAGGTACAGCACGCTCTGCAGATGGATAGCTTTGATAAATCTCTTTACCATCACCATCAATCACTGAACGCAGCGCAGATAATTTAGCGCGATTACCGCCGCCGCCAATGGTTTGATAAACTTGTGCGACTTCAGCTGGCGTCAAATTTACCGCCCCTAGTAGCATCGCAGGCACTTTTTCCATTGCTGCAGCTGGGGCTCCTAGACGTACAAAGGTATTAAATACCTGATCTAGACCAACTTCCAACCCTAAGTTTACTGTTGGGATATTCTGTGAGCGAGCAAGTGCATCGACTAACATCATACGTCCATTAAAATTACGGCTATAATTCCTTGGGCTCCAATTTTGATTACCCACCTTAACAGTGAGTGGTTCATCTTTTAACCATGTATTTAAACGATAGCGATCAGGCTCACTCAGTGCAGCAAGGTAAACAGGAGGTTTCGCTAACGAACCAATACTACGGCGTGCATTCAATGCTCGATTGAAGCCAGAAAACTGAGGTTGAGAGCCACCAACCATGGCACGAACTTCACCATTAATACGGTCAACGACCACCATTGCGCCTTCGATATCGTCTAACTTACGAGCCTTACGTAAATCAGCGACTCCATTTTCCACCGCATTTTCCGCAGCCGTTTGAGCGACAGGGTCTAAGGTTGTAAAGATTTTTGCACCGGATAACTCTTTAACTTGATCACCCAGTTTTTGATTTAACTCTAAACGTACCATTTGCATAAAGGCAGGCTGAGAAGCCACCAACCCTTCTTTATTTTTCACGCCAAGAGGCCTTGCACTGAGCACTTGGTACATTTCTTGGTCGATTACGCCACGTGTTTCCAAGATTTTCAACACAATGTTACGGCGTTTAATTGCATTTTGTGGCTTAGTCCATGGGTTATAAGTTGATGCCCCTTGTACCATACCCACTAACAGTGCCTGCTGGTCAAAACTTAACTCATTAATTGGGCGACCGAAATAATACAAACTTGCTAGCGGGAAGCCACGAATTTCATCATTACCATTTTGGCCTAAGAACACTTCGTTTAGATACAGCTCTAAAATACGTTCTTTGCTGTAGTTATAATCCAGCAAAATAGCCATGTAAGCTTCATTGGCTTTACGTTTTAATGTGCGTTCATTAGTTAAAAATAAGTTTTTTACTAACTGCTGCGTCAGGGTACTGCCCCCCTGAACCGAACGCCCAGCCGTTAAGTTGGCAACAACAGCACGGCCAATAGAGTATAAACTGACCCCATCGTGCTCATAGAAGTTGCGATCTTCGGTTTCCAGTAAAATTTTGACCAACGATTCGGGGAAATCAGACAATGGCAATACTAAACGTTGTTCATTATTCGCCGATTGCATCATCGTGATCAGTTTAGGGTCTAATCGGAAAAAGCCAAATGAACGGCCATTTTCCATATTTTCAATTTTACTTAACCCATTATTTTCAAACACCATACGCGCTAATATTTGCCCTTCTTTTTGGTCAGGGAAATTAAAAGGACGGCGTAAAATTTCAATGCTATTACCGCGAACCACAAATTCGCCGGAGGTGGTGATTTTACTCACTTTTCGGTATTGCATACCTTCGAGCAGGCGAACCATTTCAGCTTGGCTATAGTCCATTCCCGGTTCAAGGTTAACCATCCTGCCATATACTGCCGCAGGTAAATCCCACACCTTACCATCGAGACGTTCTTTAATTTGTTGATTTAAATAAAAACCGTATGCTGCTAATAAAACAGCAAACACAATCATTAGTTTGACTAACAGCCAGAACCAACGCCATTTGCTTTTCACTTTACGTGGTTTGTTATTTTTCGAGCCTTTTTTAGCCATTTGCTCTTCTTCGTCTTCATCATCGAGATATTGTTGGTCAATATCATCATTTTCGAATAAATCTTCATCGTCATAATCATCGCGGTCTCTGCGACGGCGGGATGAAGATTGTTTTTTCCCAGCAGATTTTTTGTTGCGTCTGCCTATTGGTTCAAAATCTTTACCTGACATGGTCGCTCCATATCACCTTACAAAATAACTTAACAACATAATCATTTACTATTTGAATAGCTTAGTGGTTAATTTTGGCTCATAACCTTAGAGATTTCACCAAAGAAAGCTCTTAATTACATTTCCTTACTCACATTAAGCAGGGATAAGCCATTTTTATGAACCTGCTATTAGAGCATAAAAATAGTTTATTTCGCACCCATCATCGCTTTTTTTGTTTGCCGCGTTGGTGCTGTATTTGCTGGGTCATCGGGCCATAAATGTTTTGGGTAGCGGCCTTTCATTTCTTTTTGTATTTCTTTGTAGCTTCCATGCCAAAATGCGCCGAGATCTTGTGTAATTTGTAATGGGCGCATCGCAGGGGAAAGCAAACAAACCGTTAACGTCATTTTCCCTTGCGCAACAGTTGGATTCGTTTTCTCACCATACATTTCTTGCATACGAATTTCTATGACAGGCGGCTTATCCAATGCATAGTGAATACTCACATCATGTGAAGAAGGTGCGCGGTAAGTTGTAGGGAACATGTTCGCTAGCCACTGCTGTTGTTGCCAATCTAACCGGTTTATTAGCAATTCTGCTAAATTAATTTGCTGCAACTTTTGTTTATTGGTTACCTCAATAAGATAAGGCTCAAGCCATTCATCTAATGTTGATAACAATGTACTTTCATCAAAGGATGGTAATTCAAACTCAGGGAAATATTGCTGTGCTAACGTACAACGAATACACAGTTGCAACGCATCCTCTTGCCAATTCAATTGTTGCAGCCCATTTTGTTTTAGCCAATAAACCAACGCTTTACTGATATCAGCTTTATCTGGGTTACTCATGCGTTCTGATTTCACCACTAACTGGCCGCACTGCAAGCGCTTCCATGCTAGCAATGTCCCTTTTTGCTCATCCCATTCAACGGTTTCTTGCTCATTAAATAATTCAGTACAATCTTTTTGCAATTCTTGTATATCAATGGGGTACGCAAGTGCCACTCGTGCATCTGCGCTATTTTCTGGTTGCCACAACAATGGCACGATTAACCAAGAAGTTCCCAATAGCCTATCCGTTTCGTGTAGCGATGCTCCAAGCCCACTGGATAACTGATAACGCAATTGATTGTCCCTCGTTTTTGCTATTTGGTCGGGAAAACCGGCTGCTAATAAGGTTGGTAACCACTTACTTATCAGTGCGGTTTGCTGCCCTATACTCGCGTTAACTTTTCGCCCACTTAAAATGGTCGCACGCCGGCACCAGCTTTCGCTTGGCCGGTCTAAGTAATAACGTAAGTCGCACTCACCACCTCTTGGCGGCTCTTCAATAATAGCCACTAATAATGCGGCTAATTGCAAAACTGACTCATCTTTAGCGACTTGTGCTTTATACAATATCGCGGCAGTACGTACTGAGCTACCTAGTTCTGCCATCTTCTGTCCCATGATAGACAGTTTCCCTTGTGCATCAATCGCGCCAAGTTTAGCAAGTAGATTTTTTGCCGCCCCAATCGCGGGGGCTGGGGGTAAGGTGAGCCATGATAATTGTGTCACATCATGGCAGCCCCACTGTAGTAAAGAAAGCCATAGCCCACTGAGGTCACTTTGGTTGATTTGTGCTTCACTAAATTGAGCCGCACGCTCCGCTTGCTCTTCACTAAATAGATGCCAACATACCCCAGCTTCTAAGCGCCCCGCTCGTCCAGCTCGCTGTGTCATTGATGCTTGGCTAATGCGTTGCTTAACTAATTTTGTTATCCCTGAACGAGGGTTAAACTGCCCTACTCGCTCCAGGCCGCTATCCATCACTAAGCGAATACCTTCTATAGTTAAGCTGGTCTCCGCAATATTAGTCGCTAGCACAACTTTACGTTTCCCTTCGGGGGCTATTTGGATTGCTTGCTGCTGTGCTTTAAGAGGTAAAGCCCCATATAAAGGACACAAAAGTATGTCCTCACTCACTATCGAAGCTAATTCAGCTCTTACTTTTTCTATTTCCCCCACGCCCGGGAGAAATAATAATAGTGACCCTTTCTCTTGCTGCAAAAACAGCCATGCTGCCGCCGCGACTTCTTTATGAAATAATTTATTAGGATTTATGGGATGATATTCACGAATAACGGGGAAACTGCGTCCTTGTGAAGTGATCACTGGAGCATTAGGGAACAACTGGGAGAGCCCTTGGTTATCAAGGGTAGCAGACATCAATAACACCCGCAGGTCATCCCGTAGAGCTTGTTGTGAATCAAGTAATAATGCAAGGCCAAGGTCTGCTTGTAAGTTGCGTTCATGAAATTCATCTAAAATCACCAACCCAACCCCTTCAAGCATAGGGTCATTTTGTAATAGCCGTGTTAAGACGCCTTCCGTTACGATTTCTAACTGAGTATCACGACTAACTTTAGTTTCTGAACGCATACGTAAACCAATGGTATGGCCAATTTCTTCCCCAAGTTGCTCCGCTAAACGCGCGGCAACTGCTCTAGCCGCAAGACGCCTAGGTTCCAACATAATAATCCGCCCATTAACCACCCCGCTTTTTAAGATTTCCAATGGCAAAACGGTGGATTTACCGGCTCCCGTCGGTGCATGTAATAGCACTTGAGGGGATGATTTTAATGCGGTAATTAGTGATTCTCTGACGTCTAATATGGGGAACACTTTGGTTATCACTCCATGCATTTAACTTTTACTATCAGACATTGTAGCATTAGCCACTTTCAATCATATTAAAATCAGTGTATTGACAACTCACCTCGTATGACAGCGGAGAATATATGGAGTTTAATCCTTGTTTAAAATCGGCCACGCTAATTAAGCGCTATAAACGCTTTTTGGCTGATGTCACCCTGCCTAATGGTGAAGAAATCACTATTCATTGTGCTAACACCGGCGCAATGACTGGCTGTGCGACACCGGGTGATACTATTTGGTATTCCACATCTGATAACCCAAAACGTAAATATCCCTACAGCTGGGAACTTACCCAAACAGCTAATGGCGATTTTATTTGTATTAATACGCTGCGTGCGAACCAATTAGTTGCTCAAGCTTTAGCCGAAAAACACATTCCAGAATTATCCGAGTACAGCATAATAAAGCCAGAAATGAAATATGGTTCAGAAAATAGCCGAATTGACTTTTTTCTCTCAAACAGTGAATTACCAGATTGCTTTATTGAAGTTAAATCAGTAACTTTACTTGAAAATGGCCACGGTTTTTTCCCTGATACCGTCACGCTAAGAGGGCAAAAACATTTACGCGAGCTATCACAGATTGCTAAAGAAGGAAAAAGAGCCATACTATTGTTTGTTGCTTTACACACAGGTATTCACGTAGCATCTGCGGCTGCACATATTGATAAAAAATATGCGCAGTTATTAGAGGAGGCACGGCAAAGTGGTGTTGAAGTACTTTGTTATCAAGCTGATATAACTGTTCAACAAATGGCGTTAGGGAAGCAGATTTGCTTTAACTCTATTAAATAAAGTTTTTTTAACCAATTTTTATACGAGGCCGCTGAGTTCTGGGCGCTAGAAAGGGAATAAACACGCTCGCCCTCACAGCATTACAAAACTCATTGCAGGAACGATTGCCAAGAGAGCTCTCTTCTGCTATTTATAGCGACCTTAATTTTTCCCCTTTGGGGTTTTTGTAAAATTTGCGTGTGTAGGAGAAGCATTATGCAAGAAGGGCAAAAACGTAAGACATCGTCCTTAAGCATTCTCGCCATTGCTGGGGTTGAACCCTATCATGAAAAAGCTGGCGAAGAGTACATGAACGAGGCCCAGTTGGCGCATTTTAAGCTCATTCTCGAAGCATGGCGCAATCAACTCAGAGATGAAGTGGACCGGACTGTTACTCATATGCAAGATGAGGCAGCTAACTTTCCAGACCCCGTTGATAGAGCCGCTCAGGAAGAGGAGTTCAGCCTTGAATTACGTAACCGGGATCGTGAGCGTAAACTGATCAAGAAAATAGAAAAAACCCTGAAAAAAGTTGAAGATGATGACTTTGGCTTTTGTGAATCATGTGGCGTAGAAATTGGTATCCGCCGTTTGGAAGCCCGTCCTACTGCTGATTTATGTATCGACTGTAAAACATTAGCTGAAATTCGCGAAAAGCAAATGGCAGGCTAATAGCTCAGATGGAGTCCTAAACGGCGCATATTACGTGCGCCGTTATAAGGTTTTGTCACCGTGAAAACTTGCTCTCCCAGCATTCTCCTCCCCGTTAGTCATGGTTTATATTGGTTACCCCCTGCATTTTTATGGTATTTTTAAGCTATCTTGCTGTTTTATCTAAATTTAGTATTATCATTAATACTAAATAATACTCATCCATTACACCTAAAATTTTAGAGGGCTTAAAATTAGCCATTTTTTTGGCCAATGATTAAAAAAAACAAATAACCTAACGCCCTAAAATAGCTTAAAATAAGGCATTGCAGGTCATATCTTACGAAAGCAAAAATAAATTATGCTATTTTTTGAGTTAATTTTATTGGTAAAATTAATGATTAGACATGACTTTTATGCGTTTAACCATTCTCAAAGAAACTTCTGTGAGCTATGATTAGCCGCTTATTTTGTTTAATGAATATTGGTAATCACATCGAGGTGTACTATTTTTAACCGTGTAGCAAATTTCTGCCGTAATATTTTATCTCGCAATACAAATGCATCAGATGAAGATGCATCACAGCATCGTGACATTTTACGAGATACTCAGGCAGCCGGTAAAAGGCCAGTCACTCATTCTGCTGATGCGCAAACTGCATCAAAAGAACAGAACACTAAGCAAACTCATAAAACAGCGCCTATTAAAAAAACGGTTCGTCAATCTCAACGTGCCGACCCTACGCCTGAGAAACACACCATAATGACAACCGTTAACGACGAAAACATTACTGTTATTCCCCGTGCGGAGCACTCTATTTCCCGTAGTGATATTAGTGATAATGCTCTAAAAGTCCTCTATCGATTAAATAAAAGTGGCTTTGAAGCCTATTTAGTCGGCGGAGGGGTTCGCGATTTACTTTTAGGTCAAAAACCTAAAGACTTCGATATCACCACCAATGCAACACCGGAACAAATTCGTAAGCTATTTCGTAATTGTCGCCTAGTCGGCCGCCGATTCCGTTTGGCTCATATCATGTTCGGTCCTGAAATTATTGAGGTGGCAACGTTCCGGGGGAATCATGACCAAAATGCTTCAGAAGATAAAAACCTGTCTTCTCAAGCACAAAACGGCATGTTGCTGCGTGATAATATCTTCGGCTCTATTGAAGAAGATGCGATTCGTCGTGACTTCACAGTGAATAGTCTCTATTACAATATTGATGATTTCTCCGTACGTGACTACGTTAATGGGTTAAAAGACTTAAAGGATGGGGTTATTCGCTTAATTGGCGACCCTGAAACCCGTTACCGTGAAGACCCAGTTAGGATGCTAAGAGCGGTACGCTTCGCATGCAAACTCAATATGAGTATCGAGCCAAAAACCGCAGATCCTATTTATTCACTCGCTCATTTATTAAAAGAGATACCGTCGGCAAGGCTGTTTGAAGAATCACTTAAGTTGCTACAAGCTGGGCAAGGTTATACCACTTATATGATGCTCAAAAAATATGGTTTATTTGAGCAGCTATTCCCTGTTGTTGCTAGCCGTTTCACTGAAAACGGTGACTCACCAATGGAAAAAATCATTGAGCAAGTCCTGAAAAATACCGATTTCAGGCTTAAAAATGATAAACGCGTTAACCCTGCTTTTTTATTTGCGGTTATGTTATGGTACCCCGTAACCGAGCATGCTGAAAAGCTTACTCAGGAGGGCGGATTGGCTTATTATGATGCCTTTGCGCTGGCCATGAATGACATTTTAGACGAACAATGTCGGTCGATTGCAATACCGAAACGTATCACAACCACAATGCGTGATATTTGGTTATTACAACTTCGATTACCTCGTCGTCAAGGCCGCCGTGCAAATAAACTAATGGAGCACCCTAAATTCCGTGCTGCGTTTGATTTATTAGAACTAAGAGCCAATGTCGAAAACCGGAATGAACTACAAGAATTAACATTGTGGTGGGCGGATTTCCAACAAGCTAATAATAGCAAGCAGCGTGAGATGATTTCCGAATTAGGCAATATGCCAACGCGTCGGCGTCACCGCCCACAACGCTCATCAAACGCTGGGGCTCGCAAGCCTAATAAGTCATAGTAATACATAGAGAGAGTACCATGGAACAAGTCTATATTGCTGTAGGAAGTAACCTTGGTAAGCCACTACAACAGGCTCAGCAAGCTATTGCAGCATTAGATGCGATTCCTAACAGTCGTGTCGTTTCAATCTCTTCTATTTATCGAACTAAGCCTTTAGGGCCACAGGATCAGCCAGATTTTCTCAATCTGGCTGTATTACTAGAAACAGATCTCGAGCCCGAAGAGCTACTTGATCACACACAAAAAATCGAATTAGATCTTGGACGAGTGCGTAAAGAAGAACGTTGGGGTCCTCGCACTCTTGACCTTGATATCATGCTTTTTGGTAACCGAGTTATCCATACCCCCCGGTTAACCATTCCACATTACGGGCTAAAAGAGCGGGAATTTATGTTGTATCCGCTCAGTGAAATTGCCCCCACCCTAGTTTTTCCTGATGGCGAAACGCTTTTGGAAAGACTCACACAAGTTCCTCGCAATGGCCTGACGCTTTGGGACATTACCCCTTAAAGTGTGCAACCTCTTATGAGGTATGGTCGCAAGGAGATCATTTCCGGAGGTTATTATAATGAAACCAATTTCTCTGGCTGATTTATGTCAGTTTAAACAAGACAAACGCAAGTTCGCAACCATGACAGCCTATGATGCTAGTTTTGCTCAATTATTTTATGAGCAAGGAATTCAAGTCATGCTCGTTGGCGATTCACTTGGCATGACTATTCAGGGCGAGTCTTCCACATTACCCGTTACCGTTGAACAAATTGCTTATCACACACGTTGTGTTCGTAAAGGGGCTCCAAACGCCTTTATCATCGCTGATATGCCTTTTATGAGCTACGCCACACCAGAACAAGCTTGTGCAAATGCCGCTATTTTAATGCAAGCAGGCGCCAATATGGTAAAAATTGAAGGCGGCAGTTGGTTGTGTGACACCGTAAAAATGCTATGTGAACGCTCCGTTCCTGTTTGTGGCCATCTTGGTTTAACACCACAAGCCGTCAATATACTCGGGGGCTATAAAGTCCAAGGGCGTGATGAAGTGACTGCTAATCAAGTCTTGAAAGATGCAATCGCCCTCGAAAATGCAGGAATGCAATTATTAGTACTTGAATGTGTTCCTACTTCATTAGCGAGTCATATCACTGAAGAATTACTGCTCCCCGTTATTGGTATTGGCGCAGGAAATGAAACTGATGGTCAGATTCTCGTTATGCATGATGCACTTGGTATTACAGCCCGCCCACCAAAATTCGCTAAAAACTTTTTAGCGCAAGCGGGTAATATCAATGATGCTATCCGCATGTATATTCAAGAAGTGGAAGATGGGATTTACCCAAGTGAAGCTCACTCCTTTTCCTAATTGACTACAAAAAACCATAAGGAACACACGTATGCTTATCGTTGAAACGGCACTTATACTACGCCGTGAAATCCGTCGCTGGAAACAAGAAGGCAAACGTATTGCACTTGTGCCAACAATGGGCAATTTGCATGATGGTCACTTAACACTCATTGACCAAGCTAAACAGCAAGCTGATATTGTTATTGCCAGTATCTTTGTTAACCCAATGCAATTTGATAGGCAGTCTGATTTAGCAAATTACCCGCGAACGTTGCAAGAAGACTGTGAGAAATTAAAACGTCTTGGTATCAATTTAGTTTTTGCACCTTCTCCTCTCGAATTTTACCCTGACGGGATGGAAAAGCAGACATATGTTGAAGTCCCTGAACTATCAACGATACTAGAAGGCGCAAGTCGTCCGGGGCATTTCCGTGGTGTCGCAACTGTTATTACTAAGCTGTTCAACTTAGTACAACCTGATATTGCGCTGTTTGGTAAAAAAGATTATCAGCAATTACAATTGATTCGTAAATTAGTTAATGATTTATCATTCGATACCCAAATCATCAGTATTCCAACAGTTAGAGCAAAAAATGGGCTAGCCTTAAGTTCTCGCAATAATAATTTATCTGCTGAAGAGCAAAAAATAGCCCCTCAGCTTTATCAAATTATGTTACAAGCCGGGCAAAAATTAGCAGAAACCCCTAGCATTGCAAATGACCTTGTCAATGAAATGGAAGAGTCTTTACGCCAAGCTGGTTTTACACCAGATGAGCTATTTATTCGTGATGCAGAAACCTTGTTACCCCTTAATGGGTCGAGTAAACGAGCCGTCATCCTGATGGCAGCATGGTTAGGGCAGACTCGACTAATTGACAATTTGCAAGTTGACCTTCCCGTCGATATTGCATAAAAACAAAGTACTTATAACAATAAAACAACACACTGCAATTACAGAGTTTACAGCTAGGCGTTCAATAAACGAATCTCTAGGAGATTAAGACTAGGGAGGGAGAACGTCAACAACGCTGTGGGCCGAATGAGGAAGAAAAAATGTTAAGAAGAATGTTGCAAGGAAAACTACACCGCGTCACTGTTACTCAGGCTGACTTACACTACGAGGGCTCCTGTGCTATTGATCAAGACTTCATGGATGCAGCCGGTATCCTTGAATACGAAGCGATTGATATTTATAACGTTGATAACGGGGAACGCTTTTCAACTTACGCGATTTCAGGTGAACGAGGTTCGAAGATTATCTCTGTGAATGGCGCGGCTGCACGTCGTGCCGCTGTTGGGGATAAACTTATTATTTGTTCTTATGTACAGATTGAAGATGAAGATGCTCGCCTTCATAAGCCTAAAGTCGCTTACTTTGATGAAAATAACGTCATGAGTCGTGTGGCAAAAGCGGTACCCGTGCAAGTGGCTTAACATAAGACTAAAGCGTCATCATATTAATGGCGCTTTAGTTTATTCAATATCTATTATTTATTGATAGGTCACTTCTATATCCATCGAAGCATTCGCGATACCAGGAGTAACTACACTATCTGTTTGTACATAATACGATCTAAGTATAAGTGTTCTTTTTCCTTCAACGCCACTATATGATGCCAATATACTGCTATAAAATCCTATGGTTACACTGCTAGTTCCGAAATCCAATTCCGTCTTTATTCCGACCCCTTTAGCACTTCCAGGCAAAGGACTCAACATTAGTAATTCACGATCTCTACTAGAATTATTTCCCCGAAAATTAAAGTAAATGGTAGCATCTTTATCGCAGTTAAAATCAATCCGCCAATCTACCTTTTTAGATTTCGTATTGATACCAGAACCAAAACCACTCCAACCAATTATGTTGTCACCAAGATTAACATTGAATGTTTTCGCAGATTGAACTGAACACGTGTTTGCAGATACTCGCCCTGTAATATTAAAAATAGCATCATAACTCATAGATTTTGTAGAAAAAAAGAGCAGTGCTATTGCAAAAACATAAGTCGCATATCTAATATTTTGATTCATTGCTTTTCCTTAGTTATTTCGCACAACAAATGTAATAGAGGCATTTGCATCTCCTCCTGTTGCACTGTCTGCTAGTTGCTTATAACGTGCGCGCAATTGAACCGTATTCATTCCTGATGTTGTTCCCGCAAAACTAATTAATGTGCTCACTTCATTCGCATTTTTTTCTTCCCAACGCTTATTCTCTGGTGAATAAGCTTCAATTTGAATGGCCATTCCGCTTGCTGAACCAGCTGATTTATCTAACTCAAATAGTTTATTATCTAACTCGGCTGGCGTACCTTCTAATACACCGACCACTTGCCGCTTGTCCGGTGAACAATTAAACGCCAAATCAAATTCCACCCAATCAGTGACTGAATCGCGAGCAAAGTTACGCCCATTTCCCTCTAAAAACCAAGTCCCTAAATCAATATTCTGTGCTGCAGAGAACACGGTACACGACTTAGCTTTGATTGAGCCGCTAAAATTCACCTTGATATATTCGTCCGCGACAAGAACATTCATATAGGTTAAAGAAAATAAAAAAACGAGCAAATTAATTATATAATTCATTGATAATTTACCTTTTCTATTTATACACAAGGGTAACCGTGACCTGTGCATTACCATTAGTCGCTTTCACTTCATTAGACGTTTTGACGTACTTGAATTCAAATGTCTTTGTAATAATCGGGCTTAGACTCGTTTTATCTAGCAGAGAATATACATAACTATTAGATAATGAGCGATCTCCCCCCAACCTCAACGGAGATGACTTCCCAGATTCATATACACGTACAGCAAATCCTGGGTTCTCATTGTTATTTTCCAAATAAATGATATCTGTATTGATGTTACTGGGGTGCAAATTATCTGCGATCGTATAGGCAACAGACATTATTTTTGGACAATTAATCGTGATCGACTGCTGAGCATGACCAAAAGTATCACCTATATTAAGTGAACGAACTTTAGCAATATCGTGAACTCCAAGATCAACAGATTGACGAACAGATGAAATAGAGCAAGTACGCTGTGCCCATGAAATTAAAGTTGATGCAGGTAATATTTCGCCAACTGATGATATCCAATTCATATCACCAGTGCATTGCACTTTAATTGTGCTAAAATGTGTAGCAACTTTTTCTGACCCTTCAATATCCCCTTGAACCGTTTTGATATACATCATCCGCGTTTCAAGTTGTAGTGCCGATGAGCCATCAACTGCATTAATTTCGCTATTACTTCCCGTTAATGGATACCATTGACTCGTTCCTTTTTGCCTTACACCAACCACATAACCAACACCATCAATCCCAGTACTAAAAACAGGGTAACTACCTGAACCATCATTAATAGTCATTCCGGTCGGCTGACTATTAGCTTGTAACATAAATTTAAAATTTCCCGAATTTTCTGCAACACATAATTCATGGTTAGCGCTAGGTTCAAATTGCTTCCATCCATTACCGAGTATAGATTCACGGGGAAGTTTATGTGCCGCTGAATCAATTTCTAAATCCCCTAAATTGACACGAAATTGCCCAATACTGCATGCACTAAATGAAAACAATGTAATACCAATCGAAGTAATAATCTGTTTTATATTCATATTAAAAACCTATTCTCAGTGGCAATTAACAGGCAATATAGGTAAATGCTGTTTTAATTGTTCCGCGGTTAATTGGTATTCTGCAATGCATTGTTCTTGTAAACTTTTACCCCATTTTATCTGTAATTGCCCTTGTTCCGGCATTCCACTGAGATAAACATCACCATTATCGCCCACAATACCTGTACTTATATTTTGATCATCACTTTGAGAGAATTGTGCCATTGCACCAAAAGGCACAGGTTTGCCATTATGCGTTACAGTAAATAATAGTCTGTAACCCACATGCGTTTGATAACTTGCCAGAATCGCTGCACCTTTCGTTGGTACGACACTCACGGTATTCGTTTTTAATTCAACATTATCTGGTAATGAATCTATGTTGAGCGTAATTTCATTTTTCGTATAAGGGTTTAAATAAGGAATAATTGCATAACCACGAGAGTCCGTTGAAATATTTGCTCGGTTTGAAACTTGTACATTTTTCGCCCCAGGAGCACGGACAATAGCAAAAGTATCATTGATTGGCTGAGACAATGTGATTCCATGTGGATGAGCGACAACGGCCCCCGTTAGACCATAGTTCGCTCGTTGTGAATATTTATCATATCCATAAGCCGCATTTGCAACCCCATAGCTTCCCCGATAAGATGCTGATGCATTTCCGCTCGCACGTGTTTCTTTATTCCCATAGGATTGTTGAATAGCATAATTAAAATTATTACTCTCACCTAAAGTACCACTTATCCCCATCATTGCATCCGTATTACCACTGTTATCAGCTGTAACGCTGCTGTTTATCGATGTGTAGTTGCCTGATGAATCATTCAAAGGAATAGTCATTGAAAAAGAAAAATAGTTATCCGCTTTACGTTGATAAGCACTATCAGTATAACTGTAGCTAAAATTGTAAGTGATCCCGCCAATATTATTATTATAACCTGCATTCAATGAGCGTTCTTTACCTGAACGGTTCCAATAATCTTGCTGATAACTCGAAAAATAGACATTACCGAATTCATTTAGTGATTGGTTAAGCGAAACCTGAAAACGATTTTTTTTATTATTACGATAGATTTTAGGCTGATTGCTATTTGCTTCACTAAATGTATAAAACCCTTCAGTTGAATAACGATAGTTTGCTAACGTTACTGAAGTACCTGTAGACGTGACATTTTTAGAATATTGAAAACGATATGACTGCCCGCTATCAGTATTGTCTTTCCCTAATAAGTTTTGGCTATTAGCTTGTGTTATATCTGCCGATAATGCCCCAAAACTTCCTAAGTTAATCCCCATTCCTGCCGCATAAGACTGGTAGTTTTTGGATAATAAAGTCCCTGCATACCCCGTAATACTTTTGGGTAATCCATAAATAAATGTACTTTGCAAAAAGTTTGGCTCAACCTCACCTGAAGTATTAGACTTATATTTCCCTCCAGTTAGTGAATATTTGAGCTGTCCTTCACGTTGCATTATGGCAATTGATGAAAAAGGAACTACAAATGAACGTTCAGAACCATCTGCTTCTTTAATCAAAACAGTCAAATCACCGCTGGTTCCTGTTGGGTATAAATCATCAATTTCAAATGCTCCGGGCGAAACATAAGATTGGTAAATAACATAGTTATTTTGTTTAACTGTAACTTCTGCATTACTTTGTGCTATACCACGAATAACGGGTGCAAATCCCCTCATTGAACTAGGTAGCATAGATTCATCACTTCGTAACTGTACGCCTCGAAATTGAAATCCTTCAAATATTTCACTTGGTGTAGCAGTATCACCTATTGTTAATTGTGATTTTAAATAATTAATTCCTCTTTCTAAACTGGTTTCAATGTTCTCCCACTCACGCTTCCCATTATTATCTGTATAGGTTGAGTAGTTTTTTAAACGCCACGGACCTAGGTTTCCAGTACTTCGCAAATTAAAGTAATGAGAATTGGAGTCTTTAGACTTATTGCGGCTCCAATTATTTGAACCACTATAATAATAATTTAAGACCAAAGCGGGAACACCGTTTTCCCACTGACTTGTTGGCACAGTACCTAATGCTTGCTTGTCCATCGCAATTTGAGGGATCGAAATATTTAACTTTTGTTGATTCAATTCCAATATAGATTTTGCATCAGGTATATATTCGCTGATAGGAACAATTTCTTGTTTTTCAGGAAGAGCTTTTAACGCAGGAATTGCATCAACTTTAACACCCCAAAGTGCTAATTCTTCTTTCGTTAATAGGGGAATTAGCTGATTTGACGACTTATCCTTAATGAACTCAACGACCTTCGATTCCATTAAAATACCATTTACAATTACATCAACATGGTATTCCCCTGCAAGCTGGCCACCCGGATTAGCAAATTGATTTAAATTCGGTAAATCTGCAATATTTTGACCATCAACCACACTTAATGAGCTTGGGCTAAAATAGTCATCAGCAAATGCATAATTAACATTCATACCAGTGAAAATAATTGCAGCCACTGCCTGACATACTTTCTTTAACCGAAAATACATTACCCAATTATGCGAACAGGTTATAGCATTAGCACAACAAATTGATAAGAGTTGTTTTCTTGGAATACAACGCATAATGTATATTCTTCCAACGAATTATTTTAATGTCTGAGTTTTTGTTTTTGTTATCGTTCCATGATCATTAACAGCACTCCAAGTCACCTGATTTGCTTGGATTTCTGAAATATTCCAAGTTGCTTCTCCCATTGGAGGCACCATGCCAGGATCAGTAATTTTTTTATTGCCAATTTTTAGTTCACCAAATGACACATAATAAGGTGTTGGGTTTTTAGATTTTAAGCTATTTCCTTTCTTTTCAAAGGTGAGCTTTTCATAGGCAGTAAATGCATCTGCTGTTGGTAAATCCACTGGGCGATAAATTAACTTAATTTTATTATTAATTGAGATAGTTAAATTATTTGTTGCATTAGGGTCAGACGGCGGTATTGATTTAACATTTAACCAATAAATAGACTCTTTATCTGATGGTAATTTAGGATCCGTTAATACAATTCGAATTGCATTTACTGATTCAGGCTCAATACGAAAAAGAGGCGGTGTTACTGTAAATGGTATTTTCTGTTTTTCACTATCATCAAAACTATTCACCCACGACTGAACAAGAAAAGGGATTTTTTCATCGTTCCGAACTGATATAGAGGCTTCTTTTTTATTACCTTCATAAATGACGCGCGTACCACCTAAAACCACACTAGCATTTACGTTAACTGCTGTCATACATAGAAGTACTAGCAAAATAAGAGATTTTTTCAAAATTTTCCCCTATCAAAAAGAGGGAACAATCGTTCCCTAATTAAGTTAATTATTGGTTGTATTGAATAGTTACTGTGACATCAGCATTCGCTTTACCTGCTGTAACTTCATTCGCAGTTGTAACGTAGCGTGCGTAATAGGTTTTCTCACCGCCATTACTCGTTAAATCAATACCATCAGCTTCAGTGTCTGGAGTATAAAAATTTGTTCCATTTACATCACCAGAAATACCAATACCAACACCTGTTGCTTCACTAACCGCATATAGTTTGTTGTCATCAGCATGTGCCGTCCCACCGAAAGTAACTCGTGCCCGAGTTAATGTTGCAGGGCAGCCACTTAAGCCTATTGTTAAAGGAACAGCTTCTGTTAATTCACCGATTTTATCAAAGGTATTTGTCATCCAAGTACCCAGTTGCACAGTACCTTCATTTTTATTTGTATTATTAACTTCAATAGTGCAAGTTGTATCAATAAATTGCCCTTTAAAATTTATCGTACCTCTAGCATTACCACTATCAACCGCTGCATGTGCCATGCCCGATAATGACACAATAATAATTGATGTCATTAATACAGATTTTTTTAAAATCATATAAACCTCTTATATACCAGTAAATAATTATTAATTATGTACAAGACTAGTAGTTAAATTACTTTTAAATACTTAATACCCCATATATTTAATTCACAAAAAGTATATTAGCTTTTTTAGATAAAATCCATATTAAGAGTAAACTCGCAAATTTAATTTAAGGAAAGAATTAAATCCATAATTAAACTTATTGACAATGATCATTTAGAGAAATATATCAAAAAATAAAGAAAAACCATTTGTTAACGATAACAAAACAAGCTAATTAAGTTAAAATATAATTATAACCAGCTATAACAACTACTTTGTCTACTTATAATAAGCACGAGTTAATAATATAAATACTTTAATTGTATTTTGAGTCTTTAACTCTAAATTTTAATTACATCAGAGATAAATAACTATATATTTTGAAGGGGGTGTTATAAATAACCGTTTATTTATTGAAAAAAGCTATAGATTTAGTTCGGAATATTCCGAATGAGATGTTATAAACCTTGCAGTTTCCCAATAAAACTATTTCATATGTAAATAATCGCTAAATTTATTCCAAAATTTATACTACCAAACTTAATCTCTAATAAACTAAGTATTTTTACCAGTTAATTTAATTTTAAATCACCTGCGTATTTATACTTAAAAACTGACCATATCTAATTAATTAAATAACAAATTTAGATATGGCCTTAAGAAAAATAAAATATGCTAAGTTAGCTGCGTAACCCTCTACCTTGCTCAATTAAATACCAAGTCAGCAAATAGAAAACAACCAAGAAAATCATAAGCACCCCAAGGGTAATTCCGATAGAAACATCAGCAATACCTAAGAAACCGTATCTAAAACCACTAATCATATAAACGATGGGATTCAGCTTGGATACTGCTTGCCAAAATGGCGGTAGTAATGACAATGAATAAAAAACACCCCCCAAATAAGTTAGTGGTGTTAATACAAAGGTAGGAACAATGCTAATATCATCAAATGTCTTGGCAAAAATAGCATTCAATAACCCAGCTAATGAAAACACAATTGCAGTTAATAGAAGTGTCACTATGACCATAACCCATGAGTGAACCTGTAATGGAATAAAAAATAGTGATACTAAAGTAACCAAGAAGCCAACTAAAATCCCTCTTGCAACCCCCCCACCAACAAAACCAGCAATAATAATATGGGTTGGAACTGGAGCAACAAGTAATTCCTCAATGTTTTTCTGAAATTTAGACCCAAAAAATGAAGAACATACATTTGAGTATGAGTTCGTGATCACTGCCATCATTATCAGACCTGGTACTATAAATTGCATATAGTCCACGCCCCCCATATCACCAATTCTAGAACCTATCAGGTTACCAAAAATGACAAAATACAATGACATTGTAATAACTGGTGGTAACAAGGTTTGTACCCATATACGACCAAATCGAGTAACTTCTTTTATCCAAATGGTTTTCAATGCAACCCAATATAATGAGATCATGACACTATCCCCTTTTCAGTCACATTATTTTCTTTTTTAACCAAGTTCACAAATAACTCTTCTAAACGGTTAGCTTTATTACGCATACTTAAAATCTGAATACCTTGCTCACTAAGTTGACTAAAAACACTGTTCAGCCCTTGTTCCCTTTTGACATCAACTTCAAGAGTTGATGTATCAATTAAACGGGACTCATACCCCAATAACTGAGGGATAGGACTTTTGGGTACTAAATCGAAAATGAACGTTTCTGATTCCAGTTGGCTTAACAATTGTTTCATACTGGTATTTTCAACTAATTCGCCATGTTGAATAATACCAATATTACGGCACAACATTTCAGCTTCTTCCAAATAATGTGTCGTTAAAATAATGGTTGTCCCTTGCGCATTTAAACTTTTTAAAAATGTCCACATTGAGCGGCGTAATTCGATATCAACTCCAGCGGTTGGTTCATCCAAAATTAACAGTTTCGGTTGGTGCATTAATGCTCTAGCAATCATTAAACGGCGTTTCATACCCCCAGACAAATTACGCGCACGCTCGTTACGCTTCTCCCATAAATCAAGCTGCGACAAATATTGCTCGGCACGTTGTACAGCCACGGGCCGAGCTACGCCATAGTAACCCGCTTGGTTAAGCACTATTTGTAATACTGTTTCAAATGGGTTGAAATTAAATTCCTGAGGGACTAAACCAAGTTGCTGCTTAGCTTGAACAACTTGTTTTTCTAAATCGTAGCCAAAAACTTTTACAGAACCACTAGTTTTATTAACTAATGAACTGATGATGCCAATTGTTGTAGATTTACCCGCGCCATTTGGCCCTAACAAAGCATAAAAGTCTCCATCTTCAACGCTTAGGTCTATTCCTCTTAGGGCTCTCACTCCACCAGGGTAGGTTTTGGTTAACTGTGATAACTCAAGTGCATATGTCATATGTAAAAAAAACCTTTATTCTTAAGACGGTTTACAGGCAATATAATCTTATGATGCCACTTTTTTCTGTTCTATGTTATGCAGAAAAGAGATAATTGATTTATTTAAAATAATTCAATGAGTTAGTAATTAATGGTTGTCTTGTCTAAAAGAGAGGTTCATCATAAGGATACTGTAATTAGTATAACTAATTATTATTTAATCAATAAATGTTGTATAAGATTTTATCGCAAAGTAACACAACTAGGCTATAAGTCATGATGAGAAAAATCGAAGAGCTGTTTGCTAACAATGAAGCATGGTCAGCATCAGTAAAAGAACAAGATCCTGAATTCTTCAAAGAATTATCAAAAGCGCAAAAGCCGAGATTCTTATGGATAGGCTGCTCAGACAGTCGAGTACCTGCAGAAAAATTAATTAACGCAGCCCCTGGTGATCTATTTGTTCACCGTAACGTCGCTAACTTGGTTATACACACAGACCTCAATTGCTTGTCAGTTATACAGTATGCGGTTGATGTGCTTCAAGTCGAACATATTATTATCTGCGGTCACTACGGCTGTGGTGGGATTGAAGCTGCTGTTGATAACACCGAGCTCGGTTTAATTAATAACTGGTTGCTGCATATACGTGATATTTGGTATCGCCACAGCTCAATGTTAGGTGAACTCAAACCATGCGAGCGCCTTAACCGCTTATGCGAACTAAACGTAGTTGAACAAGTTTATAATTTAGGCCATTCAACAATTATGCAATCAGCTTGGAAGCGTGGACAAAATGTTATGATCCACGGTTGGGTTTACGGGATTAATAATGGTCGTTTACAAGATTTACATATCACTGCAGACAGCAGAGAAAAACTTGAACTCTGTTATAGAGAAGCTATTGCAACATTAACTCAAAAAAAATAATTTAAATTCAAAGCTCTCATATGAGGGCTTTTTTATTTAATCCAAAATTAGAGTAATATAAAAATAAAATAAAATAGAGATTCATTAAAGGTAATAAATAACAAAACAAAATATATATATTCAATGAAACTTAACATTAACTCCAAATAAGAAAAATTATGTAAGTATAGACATTTAAGTATTAACACATAATTATCCTGCCGCAGAGTAAACCTTATTCATTGATACTAAAGGACTTAGTAAAAAAAACTACATTTTAATCCATATTTAGTTTATTAATGGTATTTAATTTTATCAAATAAAAAACAAAGTCAGTTAAACACTTTTAAATATACTTATTTTTTAATTCTATCATAATTTACTGGCTATAATGGAATATTATTAGTTTATAAATATCAATCTCCAATTATATTTAGGGATATTTCTATGAGTTTGCCTATTAAAAGTGGGTCATCAACCCCCACGTTAAAACTAAAACCAATCGTTTTATGCGTTTCAGCAATTTTAGGAGTTACCTCTATTGCTCACGCAGAAATAATCAATACTAACGGTGCTGGTGTCATGAATCAAAACAATGGTCCTACCATTGTTCATATTAACAAACCTAGTGATAAAGGTGTTTCTCACAATATATACAGTAAGTTCGATGTTGATAAAAACGGCGCTATTCTAAATAACAGTAAAGATAATGTTAATACACAATTAGGCGGTTTAATTAACGGGAACCTTAATCTATCAGGTGGTGAAGCAAAAGTTATCCTAAATGAGGTTAACTCTAATAATGCAACTACCCTGAATGGTATGGTTGAAGTTGCGGGTAAGAAAGCTCAAGTTATTGTCGCTAACCCATCAGGTATTACTTGTAACTCATGTGGTTTTATTAATACTGAAAGTACAACATTGACGACTGGTAAGCCTTTGGTTTCAAATGGTGAACTCCTTGGCTATAATGTTGCCAAAGGGCAAATCATTGTCAATAATAGTTTAAATTCAGACTCACCAACAGAGCTTATTTCTCGTTCTGCGCTCATCAATGGGCGGTTAAAAGCTGAAGAAATTAAAGTGGTTACCGGCAATAATTTTGTTGATGCGAATGGAACTGCAGTAACGTCTGTTGCGGGTACAGGAAGTCGTCCATCTGTCGGTATTGATGTCTCTGCGTTAGGTGGTATGTATGCGGATAAAATTACCTTAATTACCACAGAAGGTGGAGTGGGTGTAAAAAACCAAGGAACTATCTTAGCCGGAGATCAAGGGCTATCCGTTAACACGGCAGGTGGGTTGACTAACTATAAGAGAATTGAATCTTCTGGTAATATTAATATCAATGCTGACACCTTGAATAACAGTGAAGCTGCTATTACTGCCAAACAAGATCTTAATATAATCGCTAGAAAACCTGGTGAAATTGATACGACTTTTAATAATCAGGGAGGCCGCCTTACTTCAACCTCTGGTGATATCAATTTAACATCCCATAGCCTGATATCAAATACCAGGGGTGGCATAATTAATGCTAAAAATAATGTTGGCATTAAGTCCAATGTTATTCAGAATGGTGGTGGTTTAATTAAAACTGAAACAGGCGATATTAATGTCGATACTAGAGACACTCTTTATCAATGGCGTGATACTTCAAGATCTGAAGATAGAATTATTGCAGGCAGAGATGTCAATATTAATGCTGGCCGTATTTATAACGAAAATGCAAAAATTAAAGCAGGTAGAGATGTCAATATAACTGCAGGTTATAGTGAAATTACTAACTCATCCATTACTGCCAATCGTAAACTAGCACTTAATGCTTATACACTAAAAAATAAAGCATCATCAATTACTGCGAAGAATGCTAAATTAGATTTAATCGTTTCAGATGAAATTAGTAATGATGCAAACTCAATTATTAGTAGTGGAAGAGGATTAAATATTACCGCTAATAAGCTTACCAATAAAGGAAAAATAGTTTCTGCGACAAATACAGCTAGCACCACACCAACCTATATATCCAATATTAAAGCCAATAATATTCAGAATAACGGTGGGCATATCTCAGGTGACCAGCTAAATATTGAGTCAAACACCATTGATAATGGACTGGGTTTTATTAATGCAAACAAACTCAATGTTGATGCTAACTCACTAAGCAACAGTGGCGGATATATTCGTTCATATAATGATATAACGCTTAATGTTAATCAGTTATATAACACATACTCGAATAATTTCAATCAAGTTGCATACAAATTTGGATTAGCTAATAACGTTGGTGGGATTGAAACTTTAGATGGCGGTATCACTGTCAATGGTGATATAATATCCAGCGACTATGGTTTCTTTAAAAGCGAAATAAGAGAAAGAGCTGCTAGCAAAGGTGGAATAGAGTTTAATTTAACAGGAAACTTTGATAATAGAAGAGGTGAACTAAACAGCGATAGAGATATCGTTATTAATGCCAAAGAGATATATAACTATGATGCTAAAATAAATTCAGGTGCAAAAATAAAACTGAAAGGCTCTGATGGAATCTATCACCGCTATAGTGAGCTTAATTCTAAAGATGTAACAGAGTTATACACTCCTTATTTTTCATCTACTGATTACAATCAAACTTATAGTCTAGATGGTACAGGTATCATTTATAATACTAATGGCCCTAATATTATTCACATTAAAAAACCAACTGATAAAGGTATTTCACATAATACTTTTGACAGCTTCAATGTGAGTGAAAAGGGTGTTATTTTCAATAACAGTAGTTCAACGACTAACACTCAATTAGCAGGAAGCATCTTCGGTAATAGTAACTTAACTGCTGGTAATGAAGCTAAAGTTATTTTAAATGAAGTAGTTTCTAACAAAACTAGTGTTATAAATGGGATGATGGAAGTTGCAGGCAAAACAGCGCAAGTGATTGTAGCTAATGCTTCCGGTATTACCTGTAATAGCTGTGGGTTTATTAATGCATCACGTGGTGCCTTTGTAGCAGGCACCCCTCTTATGGCTGGTGATAACTTAATTGGATATAACGTCAATAAAGGCAAAATCACAGTTAATAACCACCTAACATCCAATAATACTATTGACCTTATTTCCTCTGCTGTATTGGTTAAGGGTAAGGTCGAAGCCAATGAGCTAAATATATCAGCAGGCGCGAGTCTGTTTGACCCAAATGGTAAGACACTTTCTAGCTTGTCGGAAGCTTCTTATGATCCAAATTTCAATGGTATCACTGTTGACTCTAAAGGCAGCTTAAATGCCAACAAAATAAACCTGAATGTTAATGTTAAACACAATTATTTAAAGAATAAAGGGTTAATCAATGCTGGAAACGGTGGGTTAACTGTGGATTCTTATTCGATAAATAATACAGGAACCATAAAAAGTAAAGGGGATATTAATATAACTGGCACCCCAGATGTCAACTACCTTCATGGAACTGAAATGGCGCTTCTGAATGATAAAGGAACCATTATTTCAACTGATGGAAGCATCACTATTACCGCTATTACTGGTTACATAGCTAATATGTATGATGGCTTAATCAGTGCAAAGAAAAACGTCAACCTGAATCTTCACTCCACCTCCACCATTAACAATACAGGCGGTTTAGTTTTAGCTGAACAAGGCGATATTAATGTTAAGAACGGTCTTGTTTATAATAGGCAAAATAGCAATAGTAAATACGGAAAAAATAGGCTGATCGCAGGCCGAGATATCAATATTACTGATGCTCGGATAATAAATGAACATTCAGCTATAACAGCTGGGAGGGACTTTAGCTTTACGGGCACTGAATTAGAGAATCGTTCTAGTGCCATTAATGCTAATCGTCGTGTGAATATTGACGGTACTTACCTATCAAACAAAGAATCGGTAATTAAAGCGGAAACGGGTCGAATGGACATCACCGCCAGCAGAGAAATCATCAACGATACTGTATCGACTATTAGTAGCGACAAATTGATGAATATCACATCACCGAAGCTAACCAATGTTAAGAGTAGTACTATTGTTTCTAACAATGGTAAGTCCACATTCAACATTGGTAATTTGGTAAACAATTTAAGCTATATTAAAGGTTTTGATCTTAACTTTATCTCTAAGTATCTAGATAATAGTAGTGGATTAATTAAAGCTGACAATAATATAGTGATGAATGCTGAATACGTTAGCAATACCAATGCTGCCGACTTTAAAAGAGGTACCTTCCACCTTGGCTTATCATCATCTCAAAAAGGCGGAATTATCGCTAATGATGGTAGCATTAATATCAAAGGTTATCAGCTGAATAATAAGTCAGGGATTATTCAGACAAATGCTATCTTCCCCGCAGCAGGGCAAGCTGACATTGATATTACAATGGGCAACGAAATCATTAATAACTATGCTCAAATTAATAGTGCAGGAAATCTAAATGCGAGTGCGAACGAGATTTCTAACTATGACGGTATTATGAGTGCAGGTCTTGATTTAACGGCTAAAGCAGACTATTCTATTTCTAATTATTATGGAAAAATCAGTTCAGGAGATATCACTACACTGATTACGCCTTACCTTGATAATAAGAATGGAAAGATTACTGGTTATCCTGTAATTATCGAGAATAACTAAAAATAATTCATTGAAATTTCAATGAGAATAAACAAAAGGACAGCATTGCTGTCCTTTTTAGTTATTCGTTGTTTATACCTTAATCTTCAAGTAAGGTTACATGACCAATATAAGGTAAATGACGGTACTGTTGAGCGTAATCGATACCATAACCAACCACAAATTTGTCTTCAATTGAATAGCCAATCCACTCGACAGGGACATCCACTTCTCGACGTGAAGGCTTATCAAGTAATGTACAAATTGCGACTGATTTAGGGCCACGTAATTCGAAAATCTCACGGACTTTATTTAAGGTATTGCCTGAATCGATAATATCTTCCACGATCAAGACATGTTTGTCACGAATATCTTCATCCAAATCTTTGACAATTTTCACATCACGACTCGATGTCATTGCATTGCCATAACTTGAAACAGTCATAAAATCGACTTCATGGGGAACATTAATTTTACGGCACAAATCAGCCATAAAAATAAAGGAACCTTTTAGCAGACCAACAAGGACTAACTCACCATCAACTTGTTGATAATGAGTGCTAATTTTATCTGCTAATTCACTGATTCGTTGTGCAATCTCTTCTTCAGAGATCATGACTTCAAGGGTATGTTTCATCTTCAATTACGCATCTATGGAAATGGAAAGCGCGTAATTTTAGCATAGGCAGAACCTAGATACTAATAAAGGAAAATGCAGTACTAAAATTTAGTACTGCATTTTGTCCTAAAAATTAGGATATCGCTTAACTTACAGTAAAGCCCATCATCATGCCGGTGTCTTCATGCTCAAGTAGATGACAGTGAGCCATAAAAGGATGCTGCTGTGTTGCAGGGTGATTAAATTCCACCAAAATTTCACTCACTTGCCCTTCAACTTTAACGATGTCTTTCCAACCTTGCCGGTGTGGCGCTACCGCTTGGCCATTTTCTTTCAAAATACGAAAACGCGTTCCATGCACATGGAATGGGTGTAACATCATGTCACCACGCCCTGAAACAACCCAAATCTCTTGCTTACCTATTGGGGCATTAAATGCAGGATGCGTCATTGAGAAAACTTGTCCATTAATAGTATTTGCATTGTGAATGTCTAAATCACCTGAATTAGTTCCACAATGGCCTCCATTTCCCATCCCACCACGTTTATTTCCTTGTCCCATGTTCCCATGGTTCATTTCTCCATTATTCATCATCGCCCCATGACCCATATTTCCCATCATAGCGCCATGTCCGCCCATATTGCCCATCGCTTGCGGACCATATTTTTCACGTAACATCATCATACCTTGCATATCCAAACGCATATCCATCATTAAATGGAACCGGCGGCGATTTAAACCAGCAAGAGAAGGGATAGCCGGTATTGCAGCAAGCGTTGAAGGCAGTTTTCCTTCACTCGGTGTTAATGTTGTTTCGATACGTAAAACAGGTAATGGCTGGTCAAAAGGTGCGATAGTCATACCCATTTGCCCAACAGGTAAGGTCACAAGATCAAAAGCGCGACCATCTGAAGCATCAATAAGTACTTCGAAGCGTTCACCCATTAAAATAGGTAATTCAGTTAGAGCAACTGGCTCAGCGAGTAAACCGCCATCACTGGCAACAACATACATTTTACGCCCATCACTGGTCGAAATATTTAAGCTACGAGCATTACAGCCATTCAGTAATCTCAAGCGTAGCCAGCCTTTAGGTGCCACATGTTTTGGATAAACAGCCCCGTTAGTTAGCATCATATCGCCAAACCAACCCACCGCAGCACTCATCACATCGAGTTGATAATCAATCTGACCATCATCTTTTAAACGTTTATCTTGTAAAATAACAGGAATATCATCCACTCCCCAAGAACTTGGCAGCCCCTGCTTGGTGCTATCATCGTCTTTAATTATCACTAAGCCCGCTAACCCCATCGCCACTTGGTGGCCTGTTTTTCCATGAGTATGAGGATGGAACCAGCAAGTTGCTTCGCTTTGATTAACCGTAAAATTGACTTTACGGCTTGCTCCTGGTTGGATAATCGCTTGCGGACCACCATCTTGTTCACCTGAGATTTCTAAACCATGCCAATGAACAGTGGTTTCTTCCGGTAGCTGGTTAATAATATTCACATTCACACTTTGCCCGTTTTTCAAACTAACCGCAGGCCCCAGTAAATTTCCGTTATAGCCCCATGTTGTCGTTTTCTTTCCAGGGACAAATTGAGAAACACCTTGCTGAATTGCTAACTGAATATTTCCCTGCTCATCAGGCTCTAGTAATGGCGGAATAGCAAGAGTTGGGTAATTTTCGGCTGCGACCGCGATGCGGCTCCAAATAGGCAGCGCACTTGCAGCGTATGTGATAGCACTTAACTTAAGAAAATCGCGACGTAGCATTGATAACCTTCCTTTTGTTTATCAAATAAATAATCATTATCAGAGTAATTTATGGCAAATTACCCTTTCTATGCAAAACATGGTTTAATAAAGGAATGATAAAGCCTCCCCTTACAGGAAGGTCAATAAATCCACTCTATAATTGTGGGTTTATTACATGGATTTAAGAAAAATATAGTTGACTAACAATTCTATTCTTATGCTAACGTAACTTGACATAGAAAACAGATAGAATAACGAATGCGCAAATTTATATTGATGTCATGCCTGATGACTCTGTTAGGGATAACCAATTCTTCCAGAGCACTTTCTAACAATGAAGCTGAAGATCTCGCTGATCTGACGGCTGTTTTCATTTATCTAAAATATGACTGTGGGTACTCCCAAATCCCTGACAGGGAAATCGAACGGGCTATTGTTTACTTCGCTAAAAGTAATAAATGGGATCTGAGCAATTATAATTCTGAAAAAATGACCGTTCTCAATAAAGAAAGTTATAAAGACTTAAAAGGAATACCACTGACAACCGAGTTTAAATGCCAATCACTTGCTCGGGATTCCCTCGGCCTTTTTGCTTACGTTAAATAACCCTAAAATGAATTAATACAGGTTGTTTAAAACCAAGTATAACAAAAGAAAGAAAACACACCCGTACCTTTTCTGTCTGTTTTCTTTCTTTTTACCACGCTACATTAACCTTGCCTTTTAGCCTTTTTTTCCTGCCAAAATAAAGCAATCGATGGAATACTTTGGATAATAACCATTCTGATAATATGGTTTGACATAACAAAGCCAGCATCAAGGTTCATCGTAATCGCAGCAAAGGTCATTGCTTCCATACTACCTGGAGCCCAAGCCAGTAAGAGTACAGAAATATCATAACCCGTTACCCAAGAGGCAAATACAGTAATCAGGAAAGTTAATGCGATATTAATGATAACCACTTGTGCAGAGGAGTAAATATTTTTAATCAATGAGGAAAGTGGGAAAACAATAAAATGATTACCAATGTTCATCCCAATTAATACCATACTCAGTTCAGTTAACATCAATGGGAAACTTAATGGGATATCTAGAAAACTTTGAATCAACGTTGCTGCAGCTAATGACGTTAGCATAAAAGGGGCTGGAACCCTTAAACGCTGCAAAATAAGCCCTGCCCCCAAACCAACCGCTATAATCACCAATAACCATAGCGTTGAGGTTAAAGTTAGTACTGGTAATTCTATGATAGGTTGCGGATCACCATCACTACCTACAACAATCCCTGCTAATAGAATCAGGATAATTAAGCGAATTGTATGTGAAATAACAATTTTTTGTGGTGGCGTATGGGTATGGTCAGTTAAGGCTAAAATAGCGGCCATTGCCCCAGGCACTGAGCCAAGCATTGCTTCTTGTTTCGTCCAACCAACTTTTCGATAAAACCAAAAAAAACTAAATGAAAATTGTACCGCTAAACATACAACTAACATTAATAATAAAAGAAATAAATTATCTGCCTCATTAAGGGAAACCTGATTAAACATCAAGCCAACAGAAGTCCCTAAGGTAACTTGAACGAAAGTAATCGTATGCTTAGGTACAGCAAAAGAAACACCAAAACGATGAAAAATAATAACAGCGATAATCGGCCCAAACATAAGTGCAAGTGGGATACCTAGGTAAGTAAGCCCACCGCCGATCAATGAACAGATGGCAATCCCACCTATCATTTTCAATAACTTCATCATATGGCATTAACCGTTCAGATTATTTATAGCCTTAGTTTATATCATATTAACGATGCCATATGGGGCTAGTATCGATTTAATTATCACCATAGTAATTATTCACTACTAATTGATTATTTATCAGACTTTGATTTTATCTTTTTGACTTCAGTCGATAAAAACCAGTTAAGTCCGTTAACGAATATTTACTTATTCGCATTATCTGCAACGGCTTGGTTCATGATCGCTTTTGCCATCCACTGCGCTAATTCGGTGACTTGGGAATCTTCCATTTTCCAAATATCTTTCAACACTAAAAATATTTCAGAGCCGTAAATAACAGAAAAAGCACGGATCACTTTATCAATAATTTCTTGCGGAAATTCTGATTTCATTGGTGACGTCACCATCGTTAGGATATCTTTACGGTTACCTCTTTCCAGCCGTTTGTCTTTTATACTGAGTGGGGTAGACCGACCTTGAGCCCATTGTTGTAATGATGCTTGTAACGCCGCTCGCAATACTCCTTCATGTTCAAACATTCGAGGAAAAGCATATGTTAATAGCTCATCAATGCGCTCTTCCGTTTTTACGCTTTGTGGGCGCCAAGTTAAAATAGGCCCTAAACTCTCATTAACTACTGCGGTAATTAAATCAGTTTGTGTTGGAAAGTATCGATATGCAGTTGCACGAGAAACTCCTGCTTCTAAAGCGAGTTCCGAAACAGAAGGCATAGCTCCCTTTTCAAATAAATCTAAAGCCGTAGTGACCAATAGTACATAGGTACGTTTTCGAGTGCCCTTATATTGTAGTTCTGAATTAATCTTCGGCATTATTTACCCTTAAAATACTGTTTCTTACCACAAGTTTAGTCAATGTCACTAATAAAGCACAACAACAAGCAAGTAACCATCTCTATTAAAAAGATGAATTTACGCTGTCACCTCGAGCTTTTCCCTGCTCTCCATAAAACAAATTATCATTCATGATAAATTATACTGTAACTTTGTATTACCAACCTAATCATTGATTCACCATCATAAAAAACAATTACTAATATTTATCAATAAGATATAGATACTAACAACTATTTACCTCTACAACAAACCTAAAAATGAGACGATAGTCTCATTTTACATTTATCCAAAATGATACTATAGTCTCATTGTGATGGGAAATTCAACGACCCGCTTCTATCTGAAAGGATTTTTCAATGAAAAAAAATCAGGGTTTTATCTATGTTGCAACAACACTTGATACCAAAAGCGCTGAAGTTTTTTATGTCAGTGAATTAATAAAAAGTGCCGGATTAGCTGTGCGTACTGTTGACCTGACAACACAAAAGACTCAATTAGAAAAAAATGCAGATGTCAGTGCAAGTACTGTAGCAAGTTTTCACCCTCTTGGTGCAAACGCCGTATTCTGTGGCGATAGAGGTAAAGCAATAGAAGCGATGGCACAAGCCTTTAGCTTATATCTTTCAGCCCAAACAGATGTAGCTGCAATTCTTGGTTTAGGCGGCTCAGGCGGTACTGCGCTAATCACACCAGCAATGCAAGTATTACCCGTTGGTATTCCTAAGCTCATGGTATCCACTATGGCCTCAGGAGATATTTCTGGCTATATCGGAGCCAGTGATATTTCTATGATGTACTCCGTAACAGATGTATCAGGATTAAATGTAATTTCCCGTAAGGTATTAAAAAATGCCGCGAACCAAATCGCTGGGGCTGTTTGGTTTGATCAAGACACCGAAGAAAACATTGATTTGAAACCAGCAATTGCCTTAACTATGTTTGGTGTCACCACCCCATGTGTTCAGCAATTAACCGCGCAATTAGAAGAACAATATGACTGCCTTGTATTCCATGCAACGGGCAGTGGCGGTAAAGCGATGGAAAAACTGATTGATAGTAAGCTACTTCATTCCGTATTAGATATCACGACGACTGAGGTTTGTGATTACCTTTTTGGCGGCGTGTTAGCCTGTGATGAAGATCGTTTTGGCGCTATCGAACGCACTCAGACACCTTGCGTTATGTCCTGTGGCGCTTTGGATATGGTCAATTTTGGCCGCCCTTCTACGGTTCCCGAACATTACCAAGACCGCTTATTTTATCATCATAATGCCCAAGTCACATTGATGAGAACAACAAAAGAAGAAAACCAACAGATGGGCCGCTGGATCGCCGAAAAATTAAATCGTTGTGAGGGAGAGATCCGTTTTATTGTTCCAACAGCAGGGTTTTCAGCATTAGATATCGATGGGGCTCCTTTCTGGGACCCAATTGCTGACCAAGCCTTTATTGATGCGCTCAATGAAAATTTAATTAAAACAGAAAAAAGACAGCTTATTTTGAGTCCTTATCACATTAACTCCCAAGAGTTTTGTGAGCAGGTTATTCAACTACACCAGGATATTTTGAACAAATAATAGAGGTTAATTATGAAACATAACCGCGCAGATTTATTAAAAAAATTCAGAGCAATGATTGCTCGTGGCGAACCAATTATCGGCGGTGGTGCTGGTACGGGTCTATCTGCTAAGTGTGAAGAGGCTGGCGGTATTGATTTAATTGTTATTTATAATTCAGGCCGTTACCGTATGGCGGGTCGTGGGTCACTCGCAGGCTTACTCGCTTACGGCAATGCCAATGAAATTGTCATGGATATGGCAAAAGAAGTATTACCAGTAGTTAAGCACACCCCTGTTCTTGCTGGTGTAAACGGTACTGACCCATTCTGCCAATTTGATAAGTTTTTAGATGACATCAAAACAACAGGCTTTGCGGGCGTACAAAACTTCCCAACAGTTGGCTTAATCGATGGTAATTTCCGTGCTAATTTGGAAGAAACGGGAATGGGTTATGACCTAGAAGTCGATATGATCCGTATGGCACATGAAAAAGACCTCCTGACAACGCCATACGTATTTAGCGCTGAAGATGCTGTAGCGATGACTGAAGCAGGCGCTGATATCATCGTGCCACACATGGGGCTAACAACAGGTGGTAATATTGGTGCAGAAACCGCACTGACACTGAAAGATTGTGTGCCACTAATCAATGAATGGGCTAAAGCCGCTAAAGCAGTACGTGATGATGTTATTGTGCTTTGTCACGGTGGCCCTATCGCAACACCTGAAGATGCCGAATATATTTTAGCAAACTGCCCTGACTGCCATGGTTTTTATGGCGCAAGTTCAATGGAACGTTTGCCTACCGAAGTCGCACTCACAAAGACTACACAGCAATTTAAAACAATAACACGTTAATTTTTATTATTTTTTTGTTTTGCCAACACCAGGCGCCTATTTCGATAGGCGCTTTTTTATTTTTTATGCCGTTTTAAAAAACGCCACAACACCCAAAGCAGAGAAGTAGAATAGTACAAAACGCCAAATTGAATAATGATTAATGGGTTTTCTGTCATGCCTGTCATTTTTAACATGCCATAATAATTATTCTCTTCAAGGTATTGCTCAGTGAGCCCCCCTTGGGGTAAATAATGCGTTAGAAATACAGCAATGATAAAACACGCAACATAATGGCGTAATTTTGCAAGCCCTTCATCGAAGGCATTAAAATTATCAAATTGGCTCCCTTGTTGGCGTCCAATGATAATTCGATTAATTAACGTAGCAGCGTAAATATAAAGAATAGCAGAAGAATTAATCTGTGTTGTATGAAAAATATAGGCCACACCGCCTAAAATAGCAGCCACAAAAACAAAGAAAAAACCACGTTGTAACACTGCCATCATCGTGCCCATATGCACTAAAATAAATTCGAACAGCAGAATCAACACCATATTGTAAACAACTTCAACCCCCGACCAATCGGGGAAAAACCATAAAGACAATAAAAAACCGATATAAAAAATAGTTAAGCCGTGATCCACTAACTCAGGTAAAAAACTCATCATTCCTTGCTGTTTGTCTGATGCAACAAAATGACGTTTCCCTTTCGCTGTAAATGATGTCGAGCGTTTATTGGCATGTTTTCTATTTCTGATCTTCCTTGCCACAATATTACTTCTCTTTTTTTTGGTAAATAGAGTGCCCTTTACACAAAAAATGCATTAGGCAGGCCATAAATAACGGCATTCCAAAGTAAAGAACACCAAAAGCAAAAGCCACATGAGGTTTTTCTGGAAATTCACCGCCTGAAGAAATACTGGAATAATAATCAATGGACCTTAAATACTCTGGCGTTAATCCACCATAAGGAACAAGAAAAGACAAAATAATTACAAAGAAAATACAAAACATGAAATTTAATGCCATCAAAGCCGAATAGCCCATATTTTCTCCGCGTTCTTGTTCTGTACGACTACTGATACCAAAAAGCATTCGGTTCGCCACAGTAGCACTATACAAGTATAAGATTAGCGGAGAGTCACCTAATACTGCCATATTAATTGCTAATGCAAATAAACCATATAGCAACGCAAATAGCATTAATATCCGCCAATCACGAAATACCGCCATAAATACACCGGAGTGAACTAAAATAAATTCAAAGATCAGGATCAGCGTTAGGTTATAGATAATTTCCACCGTGTAATACTCAGGAAAAAACCACACTGATAAAATAAAGCCAACATAGAAAAGAGAGAAACCATAATTAATTAGCTTTGAAAAAACGCGAATAAGACTAAAAGAATGTGAACTTTCTTGCACACTTTTTACTGCTGGTTCTTTTGGGAAAAAACCTTGGTTTTTATTTGTTTTGGTTTCCACTTGTCCATTCCCTGACGACTTCGCCATTATCTTACTCCGTTTTCAACAATATATTTTTTCTTTATAAGCTACTTGATAATACAAATAATAAACAGTGCCTTAAATCTGAATAACAAATTTAGCGTAAGAACAACTGTAATAAATTAAGACAAGATGACATGGAATGAACCTCCATGCCATTAATGAAAAATTACCTATTGTGATTAAACCAATTTGGCAATTAATGTATCTAAGTCACCTTGCAGGAAATTCACTGGTGGGATTTCAATCACAGTATAAGCACCCGCAGCTTGCTTCATGGTAGCTCGAGCAGCAGAAACCATAAACTGTGAGGTTAACGCCGGGTTATTAATGCGCATTGAGTATTCAAATAACTGATTATGTGTTGCCCCTGAAACCCCTTTGTGGGTCATATGAACGCCATGACCAACATCTTTTAGTGCATCAATACTATCGACTTGGCGAATATGCGTCTCATCTGATGAAAAATAACTATCCGCTTTAATGGCTTGAGCCACATCATCAAACTTTGCACCCGCTTCAAGTTCAATGTATACCATGCGGCGGTGAACCCCTGTTCCCAACGGAATAGTCACAGATAGAGCATCTTTTACCCCATCAATGGCTTTGGCTGCCACACTGTGCCCCATGCTCATACCGGGACCAAAGTTAGTATAAGTCACACCTTTTGGCGCCATAGCTAACATTAAAGTACGCATGATAGAATCTGAGCCGGGGTCCCAGCCAGCAGAGACAACCGCCACACTATTATGCTGTTTAGCCACGTCATCTAAACGATGTTTTAACGCCACAATATCTGAGTGAACATCAAAGCTATCAACAGTATTAATCCCCTTGGCCAGTATTTTTTCTGCTAATGGCGCGATCGCACGCGTTGGCGAACACAGTAGAGCAACATCTACCTTCCCTAGCTTTTCAATATCATCAACCACTTTATAAGCGGAAAGTTCAGCAGGAATATCTTGTGTATTACGACGCACGATGCCAACCAGCTCAAAATCTTCAGCGGCTAGAACAGCTTCTAGTGCATAGCGACCAATATTGCCATAGCCCACTATTGCTGCTTTAATTTTTGTCATTTTTACTCCTATACAGTTCTGATGTTGCTTATTAATTAATTTATAGCGAAATTAAATCTAACAGAATAAGTAAAAGTAAACAAAACATTAGCTTTATTCAGATGGAAGCATTTTAACCCTATTTTCATTGTTGGAATCCATGTAGAATTAGCGGTTCAGAATACTTTCCCAAATACTTATGAATATAAAGGTTCTCAATGCATCAATCCGATGTGACTGAGCGATCACTCTTTTCGCTCAGCTGGCCAATTTTTATCGATATTTTTCTCCATTTGGCCACTTTATTAATTAATACCTATATGGTCAGCCACGTTTCTACTGCCTATTTAGCTGCAATGGGTGTAGGTAACCAAGTGTTTGACCTTTTTATTACTATTTTTAACTTTATTAGTGTGGGGTGCAGTGTTGTTATTGCTCAATATTTAGGGGCTGGACGCCGTGAAAAGGCAAGCCAAGCGATCCATATTTCTATCGCATTTAACTTTATTCTTGGCTTTTCTAGTGCCCTCGTCGCTTTATTTTTTGGTTACAGTATTTTAACCATTATGAATATGCCATCACATTTGATGGCTGACGGTTATACTTATTTACGTATTTTAGGTATTTGCTTAATACCTGAAGCTATTTCCATTATTTTAGCCGCATGCTTGCGGGTTTATGGAAAGGCTCAGCCAGCCATGTGGGTTACATTGATTGCCAACGTAATTACTGTTTTTGGAAATATTATTGTACTTTATGGTTTCTTTGGCTTACCTCAATACGGTCTTGAAGGCGTTGCATGGTCGACAGTTGTCGGTCGTGTTGTTGCCGTGATCCTACTCTTTTGCCTGCTGTTTTATGGCCTACGTATCAAATTTGTGCCGATAATGTTGGTCCACTGGTCACGTAAAATGCTGGGCAAAATCTTGCATATTGGTCTCCCCTCTGCAGGGGAAAACCTTGTCTGGATCCTACACTTTATGACGGCTTCTGCCTTTATTGGTTTAATGGGCGAAACCTCACTAGCAGCGCAGACACTCTATTTTCAATTATCCTTATTTATCATGCTATTTGGTATTTCTATCAGTATTGGTAATGAAATTATGGTTGGTCACCTTGTTGGTGCAAAACGTTTTGAAGATGCCTTTAATCGGGGAGTGAAAAGCCTCAAGATGGGGTTCTACGTCACTATTGGTGTGGTGATCGCCTTTTGGTTATTACGTGACCCTATCCTAAATAACATTACTGATGACCAAGGTATTATTGAACTACTATTGCCACTGTTCTTACTGTCTGTCTTTTTAGAACCAGGTAGGACCATTAATATTGTGATGGTGAATGCATTACGCGCATCAGGAGATGCCCGTTTTCCACTATGCACTGCAATTATCTTTATGTGGGGTGTCGCCATTCCGTTAGGTTATTTCTTAGGCATTAAAATGGAAATGGGCTTACTCGGTATTTGGCTCGGTTTCTTCGCCGATGAATGGTTACGTGGTTTAACCAATGCATGGCGCTGGCGTTCACGCAAATGGCAAAGCAAACGCCTAGACCTTGAAAGTTAGTAACCTACTATGATCACTTTGTCTTGCTCATTTTTAAGCAGCAGGGCAAAGTGACCGAGTTCAACATTGGGAAAATTTATTCTTTATAAATTAAATTAGGGAAAATTTTTCTCTTTGCATCTTATATCCCCCCAAACATAGCGAAGTTTTTCTCCAGCTTGTTGTTTAAAATAACAAAATCAAAAAAGATTTTATTAAGGGGGACTTGCCATGCATGCTCAATCACAACCATTACTTTGGCAATATTTTATCAATGCGGTAAAACAAGAAGTCAAACCAGCCTTAGGTTGTACTGAGCCAATTTCATTGGCATATGCAGCCGCTAAAGCGGCGTCCCTCCTTGATGGGCAAGTTATTCGTGTTTGTGCCTTTGTTTCACCAAACTTAATGAAAAATGGTATGGGTGTCACCGTTCCTGGAACCGGTATGGTGGGTTTGCCTATCGCAGCAGCATTAGGCGCCATTGGTGGTGATGCAGAAGCGGGTTTAGAAGTTCTAAAATCCGCATCAGCGCAGGCCATTGCACTAAGTAAAACGATGTTAGAACAAGGAGCTATCACCGTTGATATTAAACATCCATGCAATGACGTTATATATTCAGAAGCAACGGTGTATACACAAACGGGTTCAGCTACCGTTATTATTGCGGGTTCTCACACAAATATCGTTAAAATCATTCATAACCAGCAAATATGCTTCGATGCTACATTAAACAAACCTCAATCCGATGATGCTGCTGACTGTGCAGCAGATGTTGCCCTTCCCCCTGTCACCGCGAAGTCAGTTTATCAATTTGCGACCCAAGCACCACTGGAAGATATTCGTTTCATCTTAGAAGCCGCACATTTAAATGAAGCGTTATCTCAAGAAGGGCTACGTAATGTCTATGGTTTACATATTGGTAAAACACTGCAAACTCAACGTGACCGTGGCTTGCTGTCAAAAGATCTAATGTCAGAAATTATGATCCGCACCTCCGCTGCCTCTGATGCGCGAATGGGAGGGGCCGTTTTACCCGCGATGAGCAACTCAGGTTCGGGTAACCAAGGTATTGCCGCAACCATGCCTGTTGTTGTCACCGCCGATTATTTACAGTCCTCTGAGGAGCAACTGGCTCGTGCATTAATGTTGTCGCACCTAATAGCAATTTACATCCATAATCAACTCCCAGCCCTGTCGGCGCTATGTGCAGCAACTACCGCTGCAATGGGTGCTGCCGCGGGGATAGCCTGGTTATTAGAATCCCGCTATGAAGTTGTCGCTATGGCAATTTCTAGCATGATTGGCGATGTCAGTGGGATGATTTGCGACGGTGCATCAAACAGTTGTGCAATGAAAGTTTCCACGAGTGCAAGTGCAGCCTATAAAGCCGTACTCATGGCGTTAGATAATAGCTGTGTCAAAGGGTCTGATGGGATTGTTTCTGACGATGTTGACCAATCTATCGCTAATTTATGCTCACTTGCTGCTGGTTCAATGAAATATACGGATGTGCAAATCATTGAGATTATGGCTGCTAAAGCACGTTAACTCTTCGTCTTGAACGCTGATGGTACCTTAAAATTCATTGCTCCCCATCAGCGCTAATGACTTTTCGTTGAAATAAACCGCTTTAAATCCGTTTTTCAGCCATGCTTTATTTGGCTTCTAATGCCGCAAATTTTTCACGGATCATCGCTTCAGGAAGGTCGATGCCAATAAAGACTAACACACTGCTACGTTGTTCACCCTCTTCCCAATCTCTATCCCAATCTGCACTATAAAGACGCTGAACCCCTTGAAATAAGAGCCGCTTAGGTTCATCCTTAATGGATAAAATACCTTTATACCGCAATAGATTATCAGCAAAACTGAGCAACAAATCTTCCATCACTTGGGAAACTTCCATCAGTTCAACAGGGTAATCAAATTCAAGTACAATCGACCCCACCTCGTTTTGTTGTTTAGGTGCAAAACGGAAAGTAGGTTGTTTCACATTCAGTGTTGAATCGAGTAAAAAACCTTCAATATCTAATAATAAATTTAAATTGATGTCCCCATGAATAACAGGGTAAATCGGAGCTCTCGCATTGATCCGTTGTAGGCGTTCAATTAAAGCTTCAGTATTCGGCTCAATATCTGTTTTGGTGAGTAAAATGCGGTCAGCATAACCAATTTGCGCTTGAGCAATAGCAAAATCATTCAGTTGTTTCTCTGCATGAACGGCATCCACTAAAGTAATAATACCATCTAACAAATAACGTTCACACAATACCTCATGGGAAAAAAACGTCTGAGTAATTGGCCCTGGATCTGCCATGCCAGTACATTCAATCACTAAACGGTCAAAGTCTAATTTCCCACTATCCAACCCATCTAATAGGTCTAATAATGCATTTTCTAATTCATTGGAACGACTGCAACAAATACATCCATTACTTAATGTGGTAATTTGTGTCGCTCGATCGCCAATTAATGCATTATCAATAGGCACTTCGCCAAATTCATTTTCAATCACCGCTATTTTATGGCCATGCTCTGTATGAAGAATATGACTAAGGAGTGTCGTTTTACCTGCACCGAGAAAACCGGTTAAAATTGTGACATTAATTGGTTTCATTATTACCCCCACCGCATTCATTTACCGAAGTAATCATTAACAGCAGCGAAACCCGCCTTTGCCACTGCCACCATATCGTGCATCCTGCCTTTCACGAAAAAACTCGTTATACGTCATCACCGGTTTATCGGAATGATTATCTTTCATATGCTGCACATAAGTATCATAGTCAGGGATACCGATTAACATACGCGCAGCTTGCCCAAGGTACTTACCTGTTTTGCCGAGGTTTCCAAACATCAGCCTCTCCAATGTAAATGCCCTACATTATGAATACACAATGTAGGGCGACCTTTCAGTTGCCGAGTACCTTTCGGTAACTCAGCATGATTGAAGGGTGACTTAATGTGAAGATGAAACTTTCACGCCCTCTTTCGGTACAGGAACATAAGGTGTTTCTTTATCTGTACGCTGCGGATTTTTGTGTGCTTTCATCCCGACGCGGATACCATAGAAAATGATACCGTAAACAACCACTAAGAATAGAACACTCAAGCCAGCATTGGTGTAGTTATTAATAATAATGTGATTCATATTAGTAATTTCTTGTGCCGTTAATTCCGCACCACCCGCTGCAATCTTATCTTTATAAGATTTAGCTAAATACATGAAGCCTTCTAATTGTGGATTATCACTGAATAGTTTCAGACCTAGCGCCCAAGTAGTACAGATTAATAACCATACTGCTGGTAATACGGTAACCATTATATATTTACTGCGCTTCATCTTAATCAGAACAACTGTACTTAAGACTAATGCAACCGCAGCTAACATCTGGTTGGAGATACCGAACAATGGCCATAAGCTCTTAACACCACCCAGAGGGTCAACAACACCTTGATACAGTAAGTAACCCCATAGACCAACACACCCTGCGGTACCGATAATACCCGCAACCAATGAGTCCGTTTTCTTCAGGAATGGAACAAAGTTACCTAACAAATCTTGCAGCATAAAGCGGCCAGAACGAGTTCCTGCATCAAGTGCAGTTAAGATAAACAGCGCTTCAAACAAGATCCCAAAGTGATACCAGAAGCCCATATTTGCCGCTGGCATAATTTCATGGAATACAAATGCAATACCGACAGCTAAAGTTGGCGCACCACCCGCACGGTTCAAAACAGACGGCTCACCAATATCTTTCGCCGTTTGCATAATTTGTTCAGGTGAAATTACGAAGCCCCAAGAGCTGACTGTTGCCGCCGCATGAACAGAAACATCTTTCAGTTGAGCCATAATAGCTGCGCCGTCAGGCCCACCGAGTTCGTGCAAGTTAGGCATTGTAATACCTAAAGCCGCTGGCGGTGTATTCATAGCAAAATACAGACCAGGCTCGATAATTGAAGCAGCAACCAGCGCCATAACAGCAACGAAAGATTCCATTAACATGGCACCATAACCGATATAGCGCGCATCTTTTTCGTTTGCTAATAATTTCGGAGTTGTTCCCGAAGAAATTAATGCGTGGAAACCAGATACGGCACCACATGCAATGGTAATGAACAAGAATGGGAATAATGTCCCTTTCCAAACTGGGCCAGTTCCATCAACGAATTGTGTTACTGCTGGCATTTTCAGTTCAGGGTTAAGAATAACAATACCGATGGCTAAACCCACGATGACCCCAATTTTTAAGAAGGTCGCTAAATAGTCACGTGGCGCTAAAATTAACCAAACAGGTAATAATGCAGAAATGAATGCATAGCCAACTAATGCGTAGGTAATAGTTGTATCTTTAAAGGTCAGTGCAGGTCCCCAATATGGGTCATGAGCAATCACCCCACCGAACCAGATTGATGCGACAAGTAATACAATACCAATAACCGAAACTTCACCCACACGTCCCGGCCGGATATATCGCATATATATCCCCATAAACAATGCGATTGGTACTGTAGAACAAACAGTGAATACCCCCCATGGACTTTCCGCTAGAGCTTTCACCACAATCAATGCTAATACAGCAAGAATAATGATCATAATAAGGAAGCAACCAAAAAGTGCTAGAGTACCTGGGATTGGCCCCAACTCTTCCTTAACGATCTCCCCTAATGATGCCCCATTACGGCGTGAAGAAATAAACAACACCATAAAGTCTTGCACCGCGCCCGCAAGCACAACCCCGGCCAATAACCATAACGTACCGGGTAAATAACCAACTTGAGCAGCAAGCACCGGTCCAACTAATGGCCCCGCCCCTGCAATTGCAGCAAAGTGGTGACCAAAAAGAACGTTTTTATTTGTTGGTACATAATTTAATCCATCATTATTAATGACGGCGGGTGTTGCACGAGTTTCATCCAACTTCATCACTTTTTTAGCGATGTATAAACTGTAATATCGATATGCAATGAGATAGACCGCTACAGAAGCAACAACTATCCATAGCGCACTGATGTGCTCGCCACGTCTAAGCGCGACTACACCTAAACAGACTGCACCAATAATTCCAAGGATCATCCACGGAATATGCTTTAAAATGCCATTTTTGTTCATAGAACACCCTTCTGAGGTAAAACGAACATGCCTTTGATTTTGTATTTACCATCAGTGAAAAATGGATAACTATTTATTGCTAGCGTGTCATTCATCACTGATGATTTTTTATTGGCAGTGGTTGAACGGTAAAAATAAAAATGAGTTCTGCCATGGGGTCTATGGTAATAAATTATACGCCGTCATTGTTTAAAGTTATGCTAAGCGGTGTTATACAGACTTAAGCGGTTTATTTTTTGCTGTGAATGGTTTTTAGGGGGGTTAAACAAGATAAAAACTGTGATCTAAATAACAATTACAATTAGTTTTCAATTAGTTAATTACTATAAATTAATTAACTAAAATGAGTATTATTGTAAATAAATGGCAAATAAAACGTAAAAACAGCCAATCATTCGTAATTAATGTGTTTAAATATCAAAACACGTTACTAGTGAGTAATTGTTGTCCATTTACCACCTGCCCACCAACTGTGCTCGCCATCCGTTTGTGTTTCACAACCAATACCGACTTTCGCTTTCCCACCTTTAAAAGGGTAAGCACAATCATAAATAGCATCGAATACAATTTTCCCTGTGACTTCGTCTGCAAAACCTATTTTGTTCCCTTTACGAAACCGATATAACCCCTCTTGAGGTTCATCAGGCCAATTATCAAAATAATAAAGTTGATAAACCTCATCCCCCTTCTTATCGACCACAACTAACCCCTTATTCGGTAGTTTGCGTAAGCAATATTGAAAATAAGATTGGTTGTCAAAACACTGAATATTGTCTTTCTCACCAGAAACCCATAAACGAAATTGTTCATCAAGGCCTTGCCCAACAGACAAAAAAGAGACAAAAACTAATGAAAGAACACTTATAAAATAATGCATCATGGTTTTCCCTTGTTTTAAGTCAGCCTGTATCAATTGTTCTTTATGATAATCAGACACTATCGCTTAGTGATTTCACTTATACACTAGATACTATAACGAGTATCTCCCCGTGTGAAACTCAGAATAAACAGAAATAGCAAATTTTTATAAGAATAATCCCAGAGAAAAAATAGAAAAACATTGTTTTCACATTTCCCTCTATTTCGATGAGGCTAACAACTATCTTCTTTTAATTAATGGTGTTCTATGTAAGTTACCAAAAAAATGATCAAGATTAATTTAAGTGTTAATAGAAAATAAATAATAGGCATTTTTATCACACCTCGTAGTTATTCGTAACATTTAGCCTGCATACGCATCTTGTGTGTTATTTTTAGCGACAAATTGTGTGTAAATGTTAATTTCAACATTTATGTCTGAATTAACATGTTAATTAAATTATTTTTAGAATATATAACTGAATCACAACTCGAAATATTAGTTAAGCTACATATAAAAAACATAACCTATTGATATTAACTGAAAATAACAATTTGAAAACTATTTAAAAACCCTAAAAATGGATTTTTCACCAGTTTGACAACCTATATGAGTAGAATTAATATTATCCACGAACTCTGGTAGACAAGAGTTAATTAAATAGACATGAAGATATTTTAAAGTTAAGTTTTTACTTATAAGCTAGTTTAATTTTTATTAAATGGCCGAATAAATATATTTATTTGTTTGGGTTTAATAATGAGATAAATCATATTAAATCTACATTAATAAAATAAAAACTTAATCTGTAATTCTAAAATTTATATACCCATTAATTTAATCTTTAAATTAAGACGTTCTCACATACTTAGGAATGATTATTATGAAATTGAATAAACTTGCTTTAGTTGGTGCATTCGCGGTTGCTACTCTTTCTTCTCAAGCTTTTGCTGCACAAGATGCAACTGTTAACTTTAATGCACGTTTAGTTGCTGCAACTTGTGATATCAGCGCTTCTAAAGATTTAGTTAGCTTAGGTACACACTCAACTGAAAACCTAGACACTACTAAAGCATTATCTGAAGCAAACTTTAACTTAGTTTTAAATAACTGTACTAAAGTTTATGACGATTCTACAAACCAAACTGCTGATGCAACGACTGTTTCTATCTTAGCAACTGGTGAAGCATTAACTGGTCACTCAGATATGTTTGCTGACGCTCAAGCATCACAAATCGGTGTTAAATTAGCTGCTGGTAAAGCAAAAACTGAAGTTAAACCTAACATCGCAACTGAAATTACTGACCTGAAAGTAACGGGTAAAAATGACTACGTCATCCCAGTTGTTGCTGGTCTGTACGCAACGGCTTCTGATGCTGTCGCACAAAACTTAAATGTGCCAGTAACATTCAGCGTAGCATACGACTAATCACCGTCGTGCGTTAATTTAGCTAGTAAAGCAGGCAGTGATTTATTGCTGCCTGCAAATTATAAGAGAAAAAAAGAATGCTAAAATTAAAATCCTTACTTTTTATCTTATTTGCTTTTTCGTTTTCTTCTCAAGCGGGTGTCGGTTTAAGTCAAACGCGTATTGTTATTGATGAAGCAACAAACTCTGCTGCAATTACTGCACGAAATGAAGACAGTAAATCGTATTTAGTCGCCAGTTTTATTACACAAAAATTAGACAGCAAAACACCTTCTGAAGGTTACTTTGTCATTACACCTTCTATTTTTAAATTAGCGCCAAAACAACGTAATATTATTAAAATAAAAGCGCTCACACACAAGTTTCCAAAAGATCGTGAAAGTATGTATTACTTTCACTCAAGAAATGTCCCTGAATCCGATAAAGCGGATGGGGTAAAAGTCGGGTTAGAAAGTGTTATTAAAATTTTCTATCGACCGGCTAATCTGCCGATGCAGCAAGAAGAAGCATTTAAAGGCATCAAAACTAAAAGTACCTCCAATGGCGTTAAGGTAGTCAATAACTCGCCTTACTATATCAATTTGGCTGGTTTATCTGTTAATAACAAAGCGATTAAGCTTAATAAACAAAATAATGTTATTGCCCCATTTGCTGAAATGAACTTTGTTTCTCAATCAAAAGTGGGCGCTGTTAAGTGGGCTGTTATCAACGACCTTGGAGGATACAATGAATATCATGGGACTGTTGAGTAAAGGGATATTAGCGCTAAGTGTCATTGTATTCTCAGGCTCAATTATTGCTCAGAATGGGCAAATACAGTTCAAAACCAAAATCATAAAAGGAACTTGTGAGTTTGATGATAACAGTGAGTTAGATAAATATATTGATTTTAATAAAAGTGGAATGCTAACAGCATCTGATGTTGACAAAAGCCCAATTAATCAACCGATAAAAACTGAAAGTTTTTCTTATACCATTACTTGTCAGAATTTCCCGGCAGGTACTGAAAAAAAAATTAAAATAAAATCTAAATCGGCCGCATCAACAACATTTAATAATGGTATTTTTTTTGGATTAGCAGATACAACTAAAACGGGTTTTTTACTTGAATCCTGCGACAATAACAACCAAAATTGTCAGGCGGTGAAAGATGAAGGGATTTCCACATTTCCTTCCACAACCAGCGATTCAATTGTTGTGAATTACCAAGTTAGCCTTGTCAAACGAGAGAATAACGTTAAGCCAGGCGATGCTAATGCTGCGGTTACTTTTGAATATTATCAGGATTAAGAGCCATGAAAAAAATAAAACAGGGGTTACTGACTTTTTTAATGCTCCTCATGCATTACCCCGTGATGGCGGCAGATGATTACAAGGTAGAATACCAATTTTCTGTTTTATTTTTAGCTAAAACCTGTGAAATTGATGTCCCAAATGAAATTATATTTGGTAATGCATCTGGTGTCACAACCGTCAGTGAAATTAAAAAGGATACAGTGGCAAAGAATTTCTCGATTGGTTTAAGAAATTGTACTACGACGGATCAAAAAACGGCGGCGGTTTATTTAGCATCAGGTAATACATTAAATGGCAGCAAAAACTTCTTCAATGATGACCCAAATGGTGTCATTGGTGTTCAGTTATTAGAAGGAAATCGGGTTATTGATGTTAATCAGAGCTCATTATTAAAGCCAGATGCAGCCTCAATAATTTGGGATAATATTCAAAGTGTCAGTGAAACAAAAATGGTGACAGCCAAATTACGTTGCGCTGAAAGCAATTGTAACCCTAGCGATGGTGATTTCTCTGCAACATTAACTATTGGCTATTATGCCGATTGATATATAGATAATATTTATTGAACATAACCATTTATAATTATATTTCATTATAAATTTCCATTAAAAAATAATCTTGTTATTGATAATAAATTAAAATAGAAAATAGATTTCAACTCGCTATTAATTTCTATTTTAAATATCTATATCGCCTTAAATCGATTAAATAAACAAAAAACTATTTAGCGAAACAAATGAAGTTCACTCGCAAACTGGAAAAATCGAATGGCGATTTACCGATGAAAATTTAATGGAGTTACCTCCTCAATCCATAGAATAAACATCGATTGAAACATAAATAACAAGAATAAATAACGAAAGGTGATGCAGTGAAAGGGATGAAAATAAAATTAATTGCATTAGAGGTCTTTATTTGTTGCTATGCAATGGCCCCCTCTTTTATGCATGCCGAATCGTATTTTGACCCCGGCCTATTAATGCACGGCAGTGGGATAGACGTTTCTCAACTCGATTTAAATGACTTTGCGGATAACAATACATTAACGCCCGGCGTCTATGACGTGGTCGTTAATGTTAACATGATCCCGTCAGGGGAATTTAATCTCGCATTTGAAAAACAGCAAGATGGTCATGTTGCCCCTGTCTTTACAGTCGGCGAACTGAAAAAACTGGGTGTTAATACGGCATCTCTGCCCAAGTTAAGAGATTTGAGTGAAGACACGAAGATTGAAAACTTATCCAGTTACATTGCCGATGCTGCCATCACCTTTGATGTACAAACGCTGACGGTGAATTTATCCGTACCTCAAATTGCCATGGTGCCAAACTTTGCTGGCTATGTACCGCCTGAATTACGCGATGATGGTGTTACCGCGTTAGTGATGGACTATGTCTTTAACTACAGTAATAACCGCCAACTGGGCAAATATCACCAAAAAGCAGGTACCAGTGATTCTCTGTTTAGTAATATCAATGCAGGGATTAACATGGGGCCATGGCGCCTAAGAACGAGCTATTTATATAACTACAGTAAAAGCAGTGGGGCTTCCAGCACAAGTGACTCCAACTTTTCCAATACTTATATCTATCGCACCATTAATGCGATTAAATCAACGCTAAAAGCCGGGGAAATCTCGACCGGTGGGAATATTTTTGACGCCATTCCTATGAAAGGCGCCACGCTAAAATCAAACCCTCAGCTTGACCCTAGCAGCATGCAAGGGTTTGCACCTATAGTGGAAGGGGTGGCGAACACCAATGCGACTGTCACTGTGCGCCAGAACGGCAGTGTGGTCTACCAAACTTTTGTGGCGCCAGGGCGTTTTATTATTCGTGACATCCCTGCCAGCGGCTTAGCCGGGGATATGGAAGTCACGGTTGAAGAAGAAAACGGCAAACAAACCGTTTTCACTCAGGCTTATTCCTCGCTGCCAATGATGGAGCGCCAAGGCGCTTATAATTATGAAATTTCCGCGGGTCGCTACAATGGCGGAATTGCCGTGGACTCTGAGCGGAAAAACTTTACGCTTGGTTCCTTCAGCATCGGGCTACCACATAACATTACCACTTATGGTGGGGTGTTAGTTTCTAATGGGTATAACTCCTTTGTGGGTGGGGTCGGCTTATCGTTGGGTGTATTAGGGGCGTTATCTACCGATATTACCCACTCGGATGCTCGGTTTTCAGGGAAAAGCCTCAAAGGGCAATCCTATCGTATCCGTTACTCAAAAAGTTTGTTGTCAACGGGGACCTCATTTGACTTAACGGCATTACGTTATACCTCTGAGAACTTCTATTCGTTCTCAGATTACAATAATGCCGGTTATGCGATTAAAGATGACTTAGCGCCTTGGACGGGAGCGCGTCAACGTTATAGTTTCCAAACCTCAATTAACCAATCTTTTGACTCTTATGGTTCCCTTTCTTTAAGAGCGTCAAAAAATACTTATTGGGGCGGCCAAAACTCAAATACCTCGGTTGGGGTGTCTTATAACAATAACTATAAAGGGGTTTCTTATAGTCTCAGTTATATGGTTGACCGCGTGAAGAGCTATAACAATACTTGGCCTGAGAACCGCGTGGTTTCCTTTGATGTGTCTGTGCCGCTCAGCTTATTAACGAACAGTGAAATGGCACAAACCATGAGCGCGCGTTATGGGGTCAGTGTAGATCAGCACGGTGAAACTCGTCATCAAGCAGGGTTAACTGGTAGCGCGATGAAGAGTCGCTTTAGTTATGGTATCTACCAGAACTATGACAGTTACAATAACAACTACGGGGGAAGCCTGAATGGGACTTACTCCGCGAATAACGCAACATTATCAGCCGGTTACAGCTATTCAGATATGAGCCGCTCAATGAACGGTACCCTAAGTGGCGGTGTAGTTGCGCATTCAGATGGGATCACATTGTCGCCAAACGTGGGGGATACGATTGCGATTATCACCGCAGAGGGGGCAAAAGGGGCGTCATTATCCTCTGGCGCGCAATTTGACCGCTTTGGGAATGCCATTATTCCTCAGTTATCCAGTAACACGGCTAACCAAATTGCGGTTAATGTGAACACATTACCGGATGATACGACCTTTAAAGACACCTCGATGATGGTATATCCAACGGAAGGGGCGGTTATTAAGCGTAAGTTTAAAACCAAAATTGGTTATCAAGCGATTATTAATCTGAAAGCTACGGGGAAAATCCCACCTTTTGGGGCGATCGCGACGTTAGTATCAGAAGACGATGAAAACGATATCAATACCGGAATTGTGGGTTCAAATGGCCAACTTTACATGAGTGGGTTACCAAATACTGGTCGTATTAACGTTAAATGGGGTGGTCAATCGGGTCAGTGTACCATTAACTATTCTGCATTAGACACGATTGCAGTTACTGCAGATTCGCCAGTAAGAACTTTAACGGCGGAATGCCAGTAGTCAGACGGGCTAAAAAGACACATTATTATTTATTTTTTACCTATTTTTTGCTTATGTTCATTCATCGATACTAAGCAAAAGATAGGTAATTTTTTTGCTTTCATTAAATTGTCGGGCTAACTCACAAAAAACTCTCTTTAACTCCCCCATCGCACTATGATCTATCGTATAATCGGCGGATTGAGCACCTACATTGATTTAATGTGACTGACTAAAGTTATTTTTAGGTCAATAATATGATGGGTTAACTCATCACATTGATAGGAGGGGGTATGCTAGATTTTTTGAAAAATTACGATAATTTAACCATTAGCGAAAAGAAAGTATTAAAATATCTTACAGATAATATAGCGGATATCCCTTATTTAAATATCAATGAATTAGTTGCTAAAACCTTTGTATCAAAAACGGTAATTATTAATTTATCCCAAAAATTAGGGTTTAGTGGGTTCAAAGAGCTTAAGTTTCAAATTAACAACTCTATTTTAGAACAAAATAAAATAGAAAAAGTAAATATATCATCGTATAAAAAACAGTTAGAAAAGAATATTAATAAGAGCTTTACCTTAATAAATGAAGAACAAATTAAGGATTGCGCTAAGATTCTGCATGGCTCTAGAAATATTTTTATTGTTGCAAGAGGGACAAGCAAAGCGGTTGGCTACTACCTTGAGCATTTACTTTTTGCACTCGGTTTACACTGCTTTTTTATCAATGACTACAATCTTTCTGATTCCTTCACTCGGTTAGTCAGCAAAGATGATACCGTGATATTTATTTCTTTATCTGGTGGGACTAAAAAAATTATTGAAACGGCTAAAATTGTTCAGTTAAAAGGGGCGAATATCATTAGTATGACTGCATTTAATACGAATGAGTTAACCACCTATACTGATAACTCGCTTTTCTGCTTTGCTGATAGTTATGACACTAAGCGCGATGACACAAAATCGAGAATTGGTTTTTTTATTCTCGTCGATTTACTGATTAATGAACTAGAAAGCTTACTTTAGTTACTGCTCCACTTAGTTTTAATTTTCACTTAACACGCTTTTAAAAAGTGTCGTTTCAAAATGACCTAGGTCATAAATCATGACCTAAGATAATCTTTAAAACCGAGACATCATTTCTTTTATAAAACCCCCGAGCTAGTATGCCTTTAATTCTAATAATAGAAGTCATAAGGAAAAAGTATGGCCAGAAGAAAGTTTGGTGAATCTGTTCAACGCTTTGGGAGAACATTACTCCTTCCGATCGGTGTTTTAGCACCTATTGGTATGATATTGGGCATCAGTGGCGCGTTAGTTCAAACCTATATGATCGCGCGTTTTCCATTCCTTGGAAATGAAACTGTTAACGCATTACTCATCAGTATTCGTTCTATTGCAGGGGTAATTTTCGATAATATTCCTCTTTTGTTCGCCATGGGGGTTGCTTATGGTATGAACCAAAGAGATAAGGGGATTGCGGTTTTTGCCTCCGTAGTCGGTTACTTGACCTTGTTGATTACCATGAATATCTGGTTAGTTCTAACAGGTAAACTTGCTGATGCAGCAATCATGAGTCAAGTGGGGCAGATAAAAGTACTTGGCATACAAACCTTAAATATCAGTGCTGCGGGGGGGATCATTACAGGGTTAATTGCATCATGGGCAACCGAAAAATACTATAACCTTGAACTACCAACCGCATTTGCATTTTTCTCAGGTAAGAAATCTGTTTCCATCATTATGATTGGCTTGATGATCATAGTTGGTGCGACACTTCCTTTCATCTGGGAAGTGTTAGTTATGGGATTAATGAAACTATCAGCCGTCTTTTTAAGCCCAGTAGGTCCGTTCTTTACTGCGGGTGGTGAGCGTTTATTTATTCCTTTTGGTTTACACCACGTTTGGAACGTATTATTTAGATTTACAGAAGCGGGTGGTACGTATGTTATTGATGGACAAACCTTTGTCGGTGTTGTTCCTGCATTAACAGAAGTCTTATTTAAACAAGGCCCTGACAGTGAATATTGGGCTATGATGCCAAGCTTGACTCGCTTTATGGCACAGCAGCAAATGTTAGTGACCTTGTTCTTGTTCCCAGCGATCGCATTAGCGATTTATAAAACATCGAAAAAAGAAAACCGTGCAGAAGTGAAATCCATGTTAGTTACGATGGTATTAACTGCGATGCTCGGAAACGTGACTGAACCACTCGAATTTACTTTCGTATTTATTGCACCTTTACTGTATTTAATTTACGCCATCATTGTAGGTATCGGCGCGGTATTACTGTCTTTGGCTGGAGTCGCTATTGGTTATATTCGAGGAACAGTATTCGATTTTACTATCTTTGGATTGCTGTACGAGCACACTAATTGGATATTCTTAGTCATCATCGGGAGCTGTTTAGCGGTTGTCACTTATTTCATCTTCTACTGGGCGATTATCAAATTTGATATTAAAACGCCAGGACGTGAAGAATCGAGTAACTTGAAAAATACATTAATTAAAGAAAAGCGTTATGGGGAAATTGCGGAAATTCTGGTTGAAGCTTTAGGCGGTAAACAAAATATTCGTAACGTAGATAACTGTATTACCCGTATGCGTATCGATGTCGCAGAAGTCAATAAAATCAATAAAGATTTAATGTTGGAATCAGGATGTACCGCATTCTTCTTTCCATCGGCAAACCATGTCCACGTTGTTTATGGACCGAAGGTTGAGTTTGTTCGCAATGCTGTTGATGAAGCAATGAAGAAATAGAGAAGGGACACAAAATGAGAGCATTATACGATTCTAAAAGTAAAACAATTGATGACCGTGGTATAAAAGATCTGCTATCTAATGAAGCGAAATATAAAACTTGGTTAATGTTTGAATCAATGTTAGCTCAAGCGCAAGCAGAGTTGGGGTTTATTCCCCAGTCTGCGGCAGATGAAATAAAAGAAAAAGCGGTTATAGAGAATATTGATTTTGAAGAAATGAACCGTATTTACCAAAAAATTGGCCATGGCTTTGTACCTTTTTTGAAGGTACTCGTGAACGCCTGCTCAGAAGAAAGTGGTAAATACATTCACTACGGTATTACTACGCAGAATATTCAGCAAAGTTCACAGCTGTATATGATGAAAACAGTACACAACAAATTTATGTTGTTGCTGAGCGAAATTATTGAGAACTTATCGAATTTAGCCGAAAGAACCAAACATATGGTCATGCCAGGAAGAACTCATGGGCGTCATGCTATTCCGATTACCTATGGCTATAAGGTTTCAGTTTGGATCAGTGATTTCATTGATTGTTATCAGCGCATGCAAGAATGTGAAAAACGCGTATTCACCATTATGATGGGAGGGGCGGTTGGTGCATTTAACTCGATGCCAGAAGTTGGCATGGCAGTGCAAAAAAGAGTCGCTGAATTAACTGGAATGGAAGCGATGGAAGTGCCATCAAGAAACCTCAGTACCCATAAATTAGAATATATGGCGAATTTGGCACTGATGGCTAACATTTGTCATAAAATCGGCGAAGAAGTTTATAGCACAACCTTAGAAGAAATAGCGGAAGTTTCTGAAGGGTTTACTAAGGGTACCGTTGGCAGTAGTACGATGCCCCATAAAATTAACCCAAAATTAGCCAAGGGAATTATTGCTAATTCGCAGAAACTTTATTCCTTACCAAGTGTAGGAATGTATTCTGCAGTAAGACCATATGAAGGGGACAGTAGTTCCTATATGTTATTCGATGGGCTAATAGAAGAAGCTTTAGAATTGACGACAGAAATTCTCTTAAGGACGGAAGAGCTGTCTAGAACCATCGTTCCTCATGAGGACAGAATGCTACATAACGTACTTAGAAATAAAGGATTAGATAATACTGAGTACGTCATGATGAAGATGGCAGAAAAATTAGGTAAAGATAAAGCTCACGCACTGTTATACGAAGAAGCGATTAAGACGGCAGCTGATGGTGAAGATTTTTATACCAACCTGACTAAAAATAGTGTGATCACCGCAGCGTTCAGTGATGACGAAATCAAAGCCATGTTGGACCCAAGATCCTATATTGGTTTATCGGTGGAAATCGCGGAAAAAGAAGCAAGGCGTGGATTGGCTATTTCGCAACAAATCAAGCAACACTATAAATAAAATCATTAGTCATTTCTAAATTAAGAGTTACCTATTTTATTAGGTAACTCTTTTTAATTATATAACAGTGCTGTTATATAATTTTATAGTTTGTGTTAATTGATATGTTTGAATATAAGAAACTTATTCATTATATATAGATATACTTTTTAAATTGGTGGTAATTATTATCTCATCAAGATGGATATTATCTATGTTAAAACAATATCGATTTACTGCGAAAAAAATTGATTTCTTATTACCGAGTATTAACCACGCCTCAGAAAAACAAAGTACTATTTATATTTATGCTACGGGCTATTTTGATAATGACGAGGAAATAAAAAAAATCAAATTAGATCTCACTGATTTGGCCGTAAACTCAGCACCATTTACGGCTTTGCTCGCCTTTGTTTTTGGTTCAAAAGGGGTTGATGCCAAAACGGGCTTTGTTCCTCCAACTGAACTCGTTTTCACTTGTACAGAAAATAAATGGAATAAAAATACCTATGATATCGTTTCGTTAGCGATTGAATCTGAGGGGCTTTGGCCGTCGTAAAACCATCGCTACTCACTGCTGAGTAGCGATATGCTATGACGATAATTTTAATTTCCAGCTAATGCTCTAGGGAATAATAAATTATTTTCTAAATTAATATGGTTCATTAAATCATCGATTAGTTCATTAATACCATTATATAAAACGCGCCAAGTCGTACAGGCTTCTGGTGGTGGCGTTACATTATGAGTAATGCTTTTGATCGCTTCTAATAAATCGCCAGCGTCATCATGTTCTTGCTCCATAACACCAATGGGGCCAGCTGCATTTTGCCCTAATCCATTTTTGATCATTGGAAATAAAATACGTTCTTCTTTCATCATATGACTTGCAAGCTCTTCAAGTAGAGCTTCTAAGTATTTGGATAACCCATTGGGTACCGTGGGTTTGTTGGCATGAACTCGTTCTACTTTTTGCGCTTGTAATATGAGCTCGGGTAACTGTTCTCTATGCCTGTTATGATAACGAACAACAATGAAATCAATAATTTCACTAAGTGGTGCTTCTCGCCAATCTTTTTCTAATGTCTCTGTAGATAATTCAGCTAATTGGTTTTCTAACAGCTCAATATCTAAATTTAACTTTTCCGCGGAACGGCTTAGTGTTTGCTTTCCACCACAACAAAAATCCATATTATATTGGCGAAAAAATGATGAGGCTCTTGGAATAGATAACGCCAATTGTCCGAGTGTTTTATCTCTTAATTGCATGTTGGGGTCCTTTAAAAATAATACAGCCTTGAGGTTGTTATTGTGAGTCGGTTTTAAGCTGACAGCGCCCATTGACGAGCAATATCTCGTCCATATGCACGGCAGTCATCTAACGTTTTTGTATCTGGTTTCCATTTGGCTTTTAAAGACAAGGCGGTATTAAAGCCAGCATCCATTAAACGAGTTTGCACGCGGTCAACAGCGCCGCCATTCCACCCAAAACTACCAAAAGCCGCGGCTTTTTTATTTAAGAAACGTAAACCCGTAAGTTCCTCTAGCATTCCTGCAATTTTAGGCATCATGACATTATTCATCGTTGAGGTACCGACTAGTGTACCTTTAGACCTAAATACATGAGTAATAATGTCATTTTTATCACTGCGAGCGACATTGAATATTTTAACTGCAACGTTCGGATCTGCTTCATTGATGCCTTGGGCAATTGCATCTGCCATTAAACGCGTATTATTAGACATCGTATCGTAGAAAATAGTAATGCGATCTTCTTGGTAGTCCGCAGCCCATTTTAAATATAATTCAATAATTTGTGTTGGGTTATCGCGCCATACAACACCATGAGAGGTTGCAATCATATCGACGGGTAGGTTAAAGCCTAAAATTTCGTTCACTTTTGGTGTGACAAGACGGCTAAATGGCGTCAGGATATTGGCGTAATAACGCTGACATTGTTCAAAAAGTTCATTTTGGTCAACTTCATCATTAAACAAGCGTTCATCACAATAATGCTGTCCGAAAGCATCGTTACTAAAAAGTACTGCATCTTCAGTAAGATAAGTCATCATGCTATCTGGCCAATGCAGCATTGGCGTTTCAATAAAAATTAATTGCTTATTATTGCCAATATCGAGGGTGTCACCGGTTTTAACAATTTGGAAATTCCACTCTGGGTGATGATGGTGACCATTGATTGAGTCTATGGCATTGGCGGTACAGTAGATAGGAGTGCGAGGGATATAGCTCATCAGTTCAGTCAATGCACCCGCATGGTCTTCCTCTGCATGGTTAATCACAATATAATCAATCGTGTTTAAATCTATTTGTGCACGGAGATTACGAACAAATTCACGGCTAAATTTATGGTCGACGGTATCAATGAGTACATTTTTTCCTTCACGAATCAAATAGCTATTATAGCTGCTTCCCTTCAGTGTTTTGTATTCAGTTCCATGAAAGTCTCGTACTTCCCAATCACGTTGCCCAACCCATTGAATATTATTTTTTACATGAATAGCCATCTTAATTTTCCCTATATTTTCGGTATATAGAGATACATAATCAATATTCATGCCAATAATATAATTTATTGATTTTATGCGTTTTTTGTATTTTGAGAATTAAATATAGGTCATAATGACTATACTTAGAGTTGTCATTATGACTATAATTTTAGTCAAATTGACTATAAGGATGCATGATGGGGTTTTCCGTAGAGGCCTTGGCAAAAATCGCAATAGAGTTACAAAGTGGCATCGAGCATTCAGACCGCTTTCAGCGCCTGATCACCACGTTAAGGCAATCACTAAAATGTGACGCCTGTGCTTTGTTGCGTTATGAATCGGGTCAATTTATTCCGTTGGCTATTGATGGGTTAATGCCTGATGTTTTAGGGCGGCGGTTTTTATTAGACGCTCACCCACGCCTTGAAGCCATTGCAAGGGCCGGAGATGTCGTACGTTTTCCTGCCGACAGCCAACTTCCAGACCCCTACGATGGACTAATACCGCATCATCAACACCTTAAAGTTCATGCTTGTGTCGGCTTACCTTTGTATGCAGGGCAAAATTTAATTGGTGCGTTGACGTTAGATGGTATGGAGCCAGACCAATTCGATGCATTTAGTGATGAAGCGTTAAGATTGGTTAGCGCACTAACCGCAGGAGCATTAAATAATGCATTGCTGATTGAACAGCTTGAAAAGCAAAATATACTCCCCAGCCAGCCCGCTTTATTTAAACCGACAGGTCAGACTGAAATTATTGGTTTATCAATCCGTATGCAACAGTTGAAGAAAGAAATTGAGATTGTTGCGACCTCTGAATTAAATGTTTTAGTGGGGGGAGAAACCGGAACAGGCAAAGAACTCGTTGTAAAATCCATCCATGAAAAATCCCTTCGTGCTGACCATCCATTAATTTATTTAAATTGTGCGGCATTACCAGAAAGTGTTGCAGAAAGTGAATTATTTGGGCATGTAAAGGGGGCTTTTACGGGGGCAATTACCCACCGCAGGGGCAAATTTGAAATGGCCGATAATGGCACTCTATTCTTAGATGAAATTGGTGAATTGTCACCATCATTGCAAGCTAAATTACTGCGAGTTTTACAATATGGTGATATACAAAGAGTGGGGGATGACAGTAGTTTACGGGTAAATGTGCGTGTATTAGCTGCAACGAACAGAGATTTACGTGAAGAAGTTTTGGCAGGAAGGTTCCGTGCAGATTTATTTCATCGTTTAAGTGTATTCCCATTATTTGTGCCGCCTCTAAAAGAGCGCGGCGAAGATATTATGTTATTAGCAGGCTATTTTTGTGAACAGTATCGGCTGCGATTTGGGTTGTCTAGTGTGGTATTGAGTTCGCCATTGCAGCAGTATTTACTTAACTATTCATGGCCGGGCAATGTCCGTGAACTAGAGCATGCGATACATCGTGCGATAGTTTTGACTCGTGCATCAAGTGAGACTGGCGATATTATTTTACAGCCACAACATTTCACATTTGATTACCATGACCATGAATTAACAACTACGGCTCCATTAGCAATTCCAACGATAAAAAATTTACGCGATGCGACAGATGATTTTCAGCGCAAACTGATCACACAGGTATTAGAGCAAAACCATCAAAACTGGTCTGCTTGTGCAAGGGAGCTCTCTTTAGATATTGCCAACTTACACCGATTAGCAAAACGACTAGGCCTTAAATAAGCTCTAGAATACTGAGAGTTTGTTAGCCTTTGGTGCTTATTTTCTCTAACCCATTGATAATAAGATTTAGCCCATCAATAAATCGCTGGTCGTAGTTGTTAGAAAATAGCATTTCTTTTGCTTCCCATGTGTAGGGGAATTTGTCTTGCGACAACTGATTAAACTCAGACTCTTTATTAATTAAATCGCTATCAGCAGAAAAAATAGCGGCTTGCTGTTCAATACAGCAACCTAAAATAAAATAGAAAACAGTCATGGTGCTGCTAGCGGCTTGATTGGCAGAAACCCCTGATTGCACAAATGTTTTAATCAACGCGTTATTAATGCGTAATACGTTATCGGAAATAACATAGGTTCCAGCAAAAACACGGGCGCCGTCTCGATGTTGTAATAATGCATCTCTTAGTTGAGATGTGAGCGTAATCAGATTCGCTTTCCAATCTTGTTTATATTGAAAATTAATCGCCACTGTCGCGACAATGTGATCAGCCATTCCTTCAAGCAAGGCTTGTTTATTACTGAAATGCCAGTATAACGAAGCTGCCTTAATACCTATGGCATCGGCAAGTTTTCGCATGGTTAACCCTTCAATCCCCTCAGTTTCAAGCAGTGTTAAGGCTGTTTCAAGTACCTGTAAACGTGTGATTTTTGGCGTTCTCATAAATAATTCTCATTTTGTTCTTTATTATCTAACAATGTTAGTTTAACATATTTTATAAACCTAACAATGTTAGATTATCAATATTATTCATCCAGTCGGCAATGCTTAACATACTGTTAGGCCGCATTGAGGTTAATAAAATGACGACAAATGAATCTAAAACATTATCAAAAAGAATCATTTCCTTAACACCGTGGCTTAGTGTGTTATGCATTGGTTTTTTGATCTTTTTTGCAACCTTGAATTGGGACCAATGGCAGGGAACTAAACGTTACCAAGAATCAAATAATGCTTATATTAAAGCAGATTCAGCTATCTTAAAGTCGCGTATGACAGGGTATGTTTCTCGTATTTTAGTTGATGATTATCAATTGGTTAAGCGTGGTGACGTTATCGCAGAAATTAATAATCAAGAAGAGCATTTCAAGCAGCAAATAGCGCAAGCTAATTACCAAAAGGCTCAACAAAATCTCAGCAATCTAGCGGATGAAATTAAAGAGCAAGACCTGACTGTTCAAATGTTATTTAGCCGTTACCAAGCTGCGAGTATTGAAGTTCAGCAAATGAAGCGGAGCCCATTGCTACGTAAAGCATTAATTAAAAGTGGCGCAATTACCCAACAAAATTATTTGGATGCCAATTCAGATCTACAACGCTTAATGAAATTAGAACAAGCAGCGAAAGCGGAATGGGAACAAGCCAAACAATCGTTACATATATTAAGCCAGCAAGAATCAATACGGGTCGCAGAACGGGATATTACCTTTGCGAATTTAAAACAAGCGGAGACTCAAACTTCTTATGCCACTATTACCGCTCCATTTGATGGGCAATTAAATAAAGTTAAATTGAATATTGGTAGCCTTGTTACACCCGGTACAGAGATTGTTACTGTCACACCTAATAAGCAGCCTTATATCATTGCAAACTTAAAAGAGACACAACTGAAAAATGTCTATGCGGGGCAAGCGGTATCTATCATGGTTGATGCTTTTCCAGATTCCACTTTTAAAGGTGTTGTGCGCGATATTGGAGCGCAAAGCAGTGGGGAATCCGCATTAATTCCCGCGGATAACAGTAGTGGGAATTTTACTAAGGTTGTTCAACGTATACCGGTTTATATTAGTTTTTTATCTGAACAAAATCATTTAGATAGGTTGCGTCCAGGTATGTCAGTAGTTGTGGATATTGATACACAAAGTATGGCTAGAAAAGGTAAATAAGATGTTCTTAAGCTTATTTCACGGTGCAAAGGAAACAAAACCTTTATTAGCTGTAGTTTCTGTTTTTCTTGGCGCTATTTTATCGACATTATTTACTCGTATGTTTTCCCTTTCATTAGGTGATTTACGGGGTGTTTTTGCGCTTGGTGTTCAGGAGGGGAGTTGGTTAAACATTGCTTTAAATGCAGCTCAATTAACCAGTATGACATTAACCCCTTGGTTTATGGTTATTTTAGGCGCTGAAAGGATATTGATGGCAACAAGTGCTATTTTACTGGGTGTTTTTGTTGTTTTTCCTATTATTGGAGGAAATTATGGGTTTACAGAATTACTAGTTATTCATTTTATTATTGGTTTGAGCTTAGGTGTTTATTTGCCAATGACAATTTCTTTAGCACTAAGAAATTTACAACCTAATGTCTGGTTGATTGTCATGGCCGCTTACAGCTTAAGGGTTTCTTTAGGAATGGATGCGGGGGTTGGTGTTTCTGGGTCATTTATTGAGGTTATTGGCTGGCAGTGGCTGTATTGGGGATGCGCATTGTTTGCTGCAATGATATGCATATTCGCATGGAAAGGATTACCGCTAAGTGAAATAAATTATGGGCTTTTTGAGAAAACAGATTGGGGAGGAATGCTCCTTAAAATTCTAAGTTTGGTTTTATTATATATAGGTGTTGTACAAGGTGAGATGTTGGGTTGGGGGGATTCCGGCTTTATTATTTCTTGTCTTATCGGGAGTGCTTCACTGTTTACTATTTTTATCGTGCGAGCATTATATTTTGAGCAGACCTTTGCTCATCCCAATTGGTTAGCTAATCGAAATTTGTGTATTTGTTTTATTATTTCTTGTTTGTACGGTTTCTTAATGTTGACTAATTCCCTATTTATTCCTTCATTTTTATCGTCTGTGGGGGGGTTAAAACCATTCCAAATTGGTGAAGTCACGAATATTGCGTTTATCGCTTATTTAATTTTTAGCCCAATTGCCGTTTGGTTTGCTAAGCGGGTTGATGGCCGATTACTAATGACGCTTGGTGTTGTATTAATGGGTTATAGTTGCCTGCTCGGTATGCAAATTGATTACCAATGGCGTATACATGAATTTATTCCGTTAATGATCATACAATCCGTTGGTGAATGTTTAGTATTAATCGGGTTAATTTCGTTATTTGTCGTGAATATGCAACCGCAATTTGCGCTGCATTTAGGTGCTTATGTTTCAATTGCAAGAGTACTAATGCCCGGGCTTGCTGGGGCATTAATGAATACGTATTTACGTATTTCTTTTGATGAGCATTTTGGCCATAAAACTGCGTTTATTCAAACAGGTGAACAAATGCTAAGTACTGAAAATAATACTATGTCTATAGTATCGTTAATTAATCGAGAATCATATGTTGGCTCGTTTATTGATGGATTTAGTCTTATTTTCGTCATTGCTATCATCGTACTTGTACTGATTTGTTTTTTAAAACCTAGCCCAGAGAATCATATTGTCCCTTTTAGTCGCTAATCTCTAACCTCCTTCAGGGGGAGAGAGAAAACAATGCATTGAGTTTTTCTTGATTAAGTATTCTTTCAATTGTTCAAGTTCTTTAATCGGCTTATTTTGGTTTTGTAACCGATTAATAAGTTGGTTTAGCTTATTAGGTTCTAAGCGATTTTGCTGTATTCGTTTTTCAAGGACAAGTAATGCACGTTTCTTGGATGGAGAATGGGCAAATTTTTTGTTAAGGATAAATAAATTTAGCCAAATACCATGGTTGATTTCAAAAAAATGTATTGTAGAGGTAAAAGGTTGTTTATTTTTCCTTGCTAGTAATAACCCGCTAAGTAAGCGATGCATTATCTGGGTTGTTGAGGGTTTGTTGCCTTTTAATAGCAAATTTATCCCTTGCTTAAATTGCTGTTCTGAGAGATGAATTAATTGCTGGTAACGTTTTTTAGGGTTGGTTGGGAAAATCCAAGCAAAAGCCGCCATCGCGACGAGCGGGCCGGATACCACTGCGATGGCATTACCCACATTTTGCGTAAATGTGAGGGGAAATGGGTAGCTAGGTTGTAGTAAAATCAGCGAAACCATGATGTAGTCAAATGCGATCAGAATTAATTTATTGTGTGAATAAATCACAACGCCACTGATGATTACTGGGATGATTAACAATGTCATCTGCCATGATGATGAGGCGAAAGGCCATAAACACCAAGTGCAAATTAATGCGACAATCGCGCCAAAAAATTGCCCGGTAAAGATGTATTTCATAAACTTTGCTGGGTAATCGATAGAAGCAAACAGTGCTAACATTACGGAAAGACCGAGTGTGAGATAGGCTAAAGCTTGCCATTGTGTCCATAGCCACAAAACCCCCACGGCACCTATGGTAACAAAGGAACGCGTAAAAGCATGCCAAGCAGAAATCTTATTTTGATGAAGTTTTAGCGGGTCATTTTGATTCGTGCGTTTGATTGATTTACCTAACATTGCGTAGTAAAGGGGGATTAGCAGTGTTTTGAGCGCACCATTCGGGCACAAAGATAAAATATGTTTCCATTGGGTATCCGTGGGCTCCTGTGATGGGAAATAGAAAGATGGCATGGATTGAAATTGTTCTAAGTGTAGCAATATCTGGCTTTGGGAAATGAGTTTTTGCCGTGCTTTGGCGACCTGTTTACGGTGATAACGCCAGCCAATACGGTTAGCTTCTAAAATATCTTCATAGCTCACCATTGCCTGCCACAGTTGTTCAATATCCTGTTGTTTGATAGGCTTTTTTTTCTCGATCACTTGGTGCATAACTTGATAAAACTGCGTATCAATTTGGTTTTTAAGGGTAATCACAGGTTCTTGTTCACGTTTTGGGGTAAACAAAAAATTGAATACCACCGCTGAAAGCACTCCGACAAGGATTGTCCACAATCTATCCCAAGCTACCATAAACAAGTCATCGGTGCTGTGAACACTGAGCATACTGACCATCACCGCAGAGTAACCTGCCAAAAAGGTGCCATAGGCCACGAAGCCTTTTTGTAGTTGGCCTATGCCACTACATGCACCTAACCACATAGCTAATCCTACGATAAACAATAAGGGGTTGATGAGATGTAGTTGAATTAATACCACCCCAGCTAATACGCCTATCACGGTTCCCGCGAAACGCCACCAACTTTTTTCCAGTAGGTTTTCACGCCAAGGTTGTGCTGAGGCCCAGACGGTCATAGCGGCCCATTGTGGGTGAACAAGTTGTAAATATTGTGCAATAAAAAGGGCGGCAATCGATGCGCAAGCGGTAATGATAGCAAAACGAAAGCGCATAGGGTTAAACCCTAAGCGAAGCAGTAAATTTGTATTATGTGGCATAGATTATCGATAAATTTGGCGTGTTAAATGGGTTAGTAGTTGATAAAATCAACCAATTGCGGTGTGATTATCGACTAATTAGTTGATAAAATCAACTAAAGAGGGTTTTATGCGTACAGAACAGGCTCGGGTATTTGGGGTGATCAGTCGAGCGGCTCACCATTATATGAAATGGATGGGGGAGCCTTATGGGCTCAATGCGATTGAATGTTTGATGATTTTACATGTTCATCAATATGATGCCTCTACACTAGAACAAATTTCGAAAGCGATGGTGGTGGATAAATCGGTAACAACGCGAGGGATCGGTAAGTTTTTAGACAAAGGCTGGATAGTGAAAACCAATAGCCAAACTGATAAACGGGCTTACCATATATCGTTGACGCCACTTGGTCACACTATCGTGGGTGAATTGAATGATAAGTTAGATAAGTGGAATGACTACTTAGCCGCTGATCTATCTGAACTGGAAGCGCAGCAATTATTTGCTTCCTTGGAGAGCCTAGCTAAGCGTGCGGTTGAAAGTTCAGCAGATGATTTTCCTTTGATATGCGAAGGGAAAACGCAGTGAGACTCAATAAAAAGCCAGTTGAGTTTAGCAACTGGCTTAGTGGTTAAATCAAGTTGTTATTTAAATACTAGGTTTATGAGGATATCGGTTTCCTCCTTCCCAATAAAACTCTATTTCGTTAACAGTTGCTGATTTATCACCAAATTTCAAATGAGTTTTTAGATTCCCCGTTCCATACTCACTGCGTAAACAATTACTTAGTACAGAGTATTTTCTCTCGATACTATTGAATTTATATCGTTCTGACGTGGTAAATTCAAAATAGTTATGAAAATCAACATTATCTGCATTATTTTTGACGTGTTCAACGGTATGGTTAATACGCAGTGGCGTCAGTAATTTTTTACTGCCTATATCCAGTTTAGTGATTGGCTGGATCATAAAATGTCGCGGGTTTCTAAAGATATCCAAATTCGCTTTACATTTATTATTGCTATCATCTTTATTAACTTCAAATTTATAGTCGGGCTTTATGATGCTGTATTTGCCATTTTTTTCATCAATAATTTGACCGACGGCTGCAACGACTTGAGGGGCTGACGATTTGACGTGATCGAAGCCATTCTTGCTATTCACATTGAAAGGTAAAGGTTTTTTCTCTCCCGCAAAACCAGTGATAACATCAGTGAATGACAGGTGGATCACATCACTTTTTTGATATTGTAGAATGATATTATTATTTCGGTTAACAAAATCGTAGCGACTGCCAACTAATGAACGAAGCTTACTAACAGCTTCTGAGTCAATATGTTGTTTTCACGTTTTTCCTAAATAATAGTTAATGTTGAGGCCAATGCGTGAATCTTGCTGAGTGAAAAATCCTTGTCTGCCTTGAGCCGAACTTGAGCGTTGCCAGTTCGATTTAGCCATTGTTGAATAGAATCACTTGCTGTTGACATCGCCATATTGCGAGCTAGCTTTTCGGCTGAATCTACACTGGGTTTATTTGAGAGAAATTTACCCGCTTGAGTGGTGAATTGAGCGAACTTCATTTCTTCGGGGGTTGGCGTTGCTGCCGGTTGGGGCTGTTTTATATCATCCCACTGGATTGTTGGGAGGGGAGCCATGGGGATATCTAATTCATCACCCGGCTTTAATTGTTCAAATGAATGGGCGAAGGTACGGAATTGATTCAATTTCCTTAGTGAATCCACGGACATATTATAGTGTTTAGCGATGGTCGCCGTGCTTTCTCCCTCTTTTAAAACATAGGGTTGGGTTTGACGGTAGTTTAGAGAGGCGGTGTTTGGCAACCATTTAACGTTATTGTTATTTGAACTACTCGCCATAATCGGGGTGAAGGTACAGGCCAAAGGAAAACTAATTTGGCTAATAATATTTAGCCAAGTTATTATTTTGTAATGTTTAGGAATAGGGGCCCGTGCTCCGGTTTTCATCAAATAGCTCCGAATAGAATAAATTAAGAATATGTTTATGGTGTATTTCAATGGAAATACCTAGCTCCATCCTTGGGGCTAAAATAAACGTCATAGAGTGATAATTAATTTATTTTATGGTTTTATTTGAGCGGTTATTTCATTAATGATATTGATTTTTGTATAAACTCGTCACGGAATTTTAATTGAATTATTATTTATATACTTATTTTGTTGATGATACTGAAAGTGTGATTTTTTCTGACAAATTCCTAGGTAATTCTGTTACTTTATTGCTCATCAAGATTAACTCACCATTTTTTTCAACTCGGATGCTAATGCCTAAATTTGGAGCATTATTAACAAGCTCCTCAAGTAAATCGAGTTTGAAACTAATGACCTTGCTCGCTTCATTGGTGTGTAGTTGATAGTTTAATAAACTCTCTTTTGGTGATGCTAATGTATCTATTGGGCTGATAGATAAAGTAATTTCTGAATTTTCAGGAATGATTGACTGTGAATAAATCTCCCCTTGTAATTGGTGGTCTGTGTTGCTTAGAAAGTTTTTAGGAAAATAGCTACAGCCTAACAATGTGCTAATAAATAATATAGGTAACAAAGACTTATATGCTTTTCTTAATGCTTTAATAATTAGCATGATAATAACTCAACTTATTGGAATGAACGGACAAAGACTTTCTGGAAGAAACATTTAATATAAGAATATAATGTGTTTCCTAAATTGTATTTTGATAAAATAGGCATCTCTGATTTTTCCCCAGTATATAAAATGCCAATTCTAGGTAAGGTCATAATCAAATTTTCGTCTAACTCAACCTTTTTAAAAGATTGGCGTAATTGCCTAACTAGCTTGTAATAGCTACTTTCAGTCACAATAGTTCCTCTTTTCTCCCAAATTTCATACATAACTTCTCTCTTGTTGCTTGTCTTAGTTAATAATATTTTTAATAAACAAGACTCGTTTTCGGTAAGATTAGCGGATATTTTCCCTCGTGAAAGGGTTCTTTTTAATGGGTCATAAACGACTTGTTCAGCTAATAAGACCGTTGGCTCGATTTCATTGTAATCAACACTACTCATACATTTTTCCATAATTAATAAATTGATAATAAGTCATATCTACCCTAACTAGCGATAATATATGCTTCAATATAAAAAAATGATGTTACATAAAAATAAGGTCGTTTTTTTATATTAAGACATATTATGACAACAGGGTAAATTTAAGGCATTTATGGTGGGGATATATATCAAAAAAATAGTGATATTTTTTATTTTTTTGTTGGGCGAGTTCAGGTCGTATGTTTTTTATTAAAAATTAAGACGAAATTTATTAATGATTGATAATACCCCCAACAATTGAAATTGATGGGGGCGGTAAAATTAAATGATCTCAACATCATCCTCATCATCAGTTTCTAATTTTATCTGACCAATATTACGGTTTAGTTGTTCTGATATAGGTGCACTCATCAGGCTGATTGAGATATAACGCTTTAAAGCTTTATTAAATCGGTCACTAAGTGACGGGACTTTTTCATCTGGGCGTGATGAAAGGGCTTGAGAAGCTCCAGCAATAAACTCTTCTTTTTCATTTTTACTTAAGTGGATCATGGTCTTAAAAAAGTAGGCAAAGAACTCTTTCTCGCTATCTTTTTGTTCTAATTGATTAATGAAAAGATCAATTTTCATTTTTGCCTCCGATGACATGGGGATAGCCGTAGTTTTTTTATCATTTAAAGTATATGAAGAGGTTGGGTTTGACGCCGCTGTCATTTTTTGTTGAATGTCTTGCTTCGATGACAAAGTAAGTTCTGGCGTTAACGTCAACAGTGGTGATGAGTTTAGATTATTTACTAATAGAGTCATGTTCGCCTCGATGAATGTTCAATAATGTAATTAGCGCTTGATACGCTTTTTTCCGTTTTTCTATAATTAGGCAGCGGTTAGCGACAGAAAAAATTTGCGGTAACGTATTTTTGGCAGCAATTGATGGCGAAAAATAACAAATTTTATTATCTACCTCTAATGCAATGGTTGCGCTACTTGTATTTGTTTGAACTTGTATTCCAGAATGCTGCTCTTTCAAAAAGGGTTGCATATCAGCAGGAAGGTGTAGGTTTATATTACAAGGGTTTTCCTGTTGATGAAGAAAATAATCTGCCACAATATCCTTTATGCGTGGGTCACTAAACAATTTAACGAGTAACGTTTCAAGTTGTTCTGCACTTTGGCTAAGTCGTTTTTGTAATGCGATTTCGCTGTTATTAAGGCTTTCAATGAAATCGGCAAGTAATTGTTTAGCACCATCATTATAACCTTGCTGATAAGCGGTTTGGTATATGCTTTCTTTTTCACTTACTGCCTGCTGGTAGTAATCATTTGCCTTAGATTGAGCATATTGAATTACATTTTTTTGGTATTGAGAGGCACTTAAAGCTCGTTTTTTAATTAACACTCTTTCTTGTGAAGTCTCTTTAACTGATGGCGGTATTTTCATTGTTTTTGTTTCTATTAATATAATGGCATATTTCTTCAATGATATTCCAAGGCAACATTGTTTCTCTATGTGCTGGGATCATTTGCTGAATTTCACGATTAAACATATACTTAGCACGTAGGATATAAGCGCTGCCAAAAGGGGCTAAACTCGATAAAACCTTTGCAGCACCTAATGCAATTAATGCGGTAGGTGCATTATTGTTTAATATATCTTGGGCATTTAATGGCCTGCGGAAATATCGGCGTAATGTTTCACTATTTGGTAATTTCCTTGATTGTTGCTGAGACTCAGTTTGCATTACCCCTCCAATGTGCACTGCCACAATGGGTAATTGCTTCCAGTGTATGGATAGTACGTTAGGTAATAAGGGAGTACGAGGGTTTGCGCTGGGTAATGCGTATTGTTCTATCAACTTTTGGTTATGCTGCTCCTGTAATAAAACGGGTAATTGATGATAAAAATCACCATTAAATTCTGAGTGGAAATAGCTACCAGGTGCAAGAAAAATATCTTGCTGTTGAATAAGGAGTTTATTTAGTCTCTGCATTGGGCGCATTCTCAACCATTTTTATGGGGGCTTTTTTATTTGCTTGGCGCTTCCAGATAAAAACTAATAAGCCAAACAATAAAACGATAATGCTAATAATGGCACCCAGAATGATTGGGTTAATTAAACCTGTCGGTTCTGATTTAATTTGGTATTGCAATGGTGGTCGGTTAACAATCACCACAGAAACATTATCGTAAGTGGTTTCTGCAAAGCTACTGTTTAAAAACAGTTTGATCTTATTCATCATCATCTTGGGGTCTTCATTCCCTGAATATGTCACCAGACTTGATATTTTTTGTACTTGTTTAGCCGAACCATTGCCATTTAATGGGTAGCTGACATGTACTCTGGCATTGACGACTTGTGGAATAGACAGTAATGATTGTTCAAGGCGTTGTTCAATCAAAGAAAGTAAACGTGTTCGCTCTGCTTGCGGAGAAGCGACCAGTGAATCACCAGGAAAGGCTTGGATAATTTCGACTGGGTCTTTTGATGGCAAGTTATACTGGCGCAATAAGTCGACAGCAATCACGAAGTTGTCGGGGGAAACTCGAATGGAGTCTCCCGTTTTATTATCGTGTTTACGGTGAGCTTCAACGCCATGCTCCTGCAAGATCGCTAGCACCTCGTTGCTTTGCCGTTGGCTTAAGTTACTGAGTAGTAATTGGTTATCACACCCCAGTAATAAACCTACAAAGCTAATTAACAGTAGTTTCTTTAAAATATTCATGGCTTATTGTGCTTTTAATACCGTATCAATCGCGGAAACACTTTTATGTGTTAGTGTACTCACCATGCTCATGGCTAAATTGTAATTACCGACTTGATTTTGAATTTCAAGTAATTTAGTTGGATTACTGACATCTGTATTATTAGCTTGATTAATTAAATTGGCTTTTTCATTACTAACTGCTGCTGTATATTCTGAAAATAATTGTTTTATTTTGTCTTCAAATGAACCTATCGGTACTGCTGTTTTAATATCATCGGTAATATTAGGCAATGTAGAAAGTGATATTGGGGTAATCATAAATTTATCCTATAGAAAATAAGGGTACTGTACATAACAGCCCCTTATATGCTTATTAAACGTTACGAATGATTGCTTGAGCGGCGTCTTTAATTGATTTCATGACGTTGCTTTGTAATTGACGTGCCATATTATAGTTACCACTTAATGCGGTAATTTTACCGAGCACTAGTGGGTTATCTACTTCAAGATTGCCATCATTAAGCATAGTATGTAATTCGTCTGCAATCACTTTTGTTCTTGCACTGACGCCAGCGGAAGCACGGTACATCATCCCATATTTACTATTTATAGGGTCGGTGGTTTCGAAAGTCGATGAGACCCATTCTCCCGTAGTTGAATTACCCTTTGCATCTACAGCCATACCATTAGTTGACATAATATTTCCTCTTTTTTGTTAATATTAAAATCTATTTGAATTGAATAACCAATGGTTGTTACCTAATAAAATATAACCATTGGATTTTGTGATAAAAGACTTGCCTGTTAATTCATTATTGGCTAATGAAATAGAAAATTGAATTTGTCTTTCTCCCCATTGCTGATAAAACGAACTTGCAAAAGTTATTAATGAAATAGTTTGTTTATCATTCAAGCTATCTTTAATAATAAAAATTGTTTTATTGTTTTCAGTTATTTTATGCCATTGAACATTACTTTCTGTTAATCCTAGTTCGGATTTTTTTATTAATTCAGCGATGCTTAGATTTTTAAATTCACTTTTACTATAACATTGAAAATAACTTGAAAATGTTTGGTTAATAAATTCGGTTTCTTTACTTGATATTTTTCCATTTAATAGTTTTATAGTAGGGTTACATGGGTTATCAATGTTTATTTTTAACAGATTAGGAATGAATTCTGCTAGTTTATTTTCTATTTCATATTCGATATGACTGATTTTATTAATTTTAAATTGGTTTCGATACTTAGATTTTAATAAACGTTGCATGCTCCAATCCAAATCCCTTTGAGTTTTAACTAAAACCAGCATTTCATCTTTTTTGCCTTCAGTGACCACGACTGGGTAATGGTTTCCATTAATCAACTCTTCAATAGCGTGTCTTTTTTTCTCTACTATTGTTTTTGTTGTTTCGGAATTATAGGGAATAGACATGAAACCGATAAATGCCAGTGTGATTATTGATATACCGATTATTATTTTGCTGGCGTATGGCGATTTTTTAAATTTATGCCTCATTTTTTCTGTTTTAATAGTACTGTCTGGAATAGTTTCCTCCATAAGAGGGAGCTCCCAAGGTGTATCGATACGTTTAATCGCAAAAGGAAATAGCTCTTTTAAAACAGTCTCATGCAGATTGATTGGGATGATTTTACTTTGATTTTTAGTATGAAGGTCAATCGCGATCTGGTCTTCATAGGAAATGATTGAGAAGGTAAAAGCTTCCTGATGGCTGGGTATCGAGTAACTCGTGAACCCTTCATCAGAAATATTAGTTTTATAATCATTATCCTCACCAATAATAATCAAGTTAGCATCTAAATTTATTATTATTTCCTGATCGCACATTTCACCACTGGCGATCCTCATAATGTAAGTGCGGTTATTTATGTCTGTCATACATGTAATCTCAATAAAATTATTTAAACGTATTAAACAGTGAAAATATTATTCAGTCAGCTGAATAGATCTTATTCATTTACACTAAGGGGTGAGGAGGCAAAGTATGAAGTATTCTGCTTTATTCCTTTGTGTTTTGTGCGAGCATCCCGCACCCTGATTCTAAATATTAATCAATAGAAAGGGCTTATATAATGCTAAAGAAAGACATTGCTGCATTATTGAAACATGGGGATCTCTGTTTTTCTTTGCAGGATAAACTGATTTTGGCAGTTCCCTCTGAGGGAGCAGCGACTTTTTGTTATAAATCTCCATATTCAAACTTAAATATTCAATTTGAAAAAAACGCTATATTTATCGCCAATGATGCAGTGTTGAGTACTAATAACAACCCAAACTGGGATATTTACTCAATAGAGTTATCAGAGTTAGTTGAAATTCTTGCTGTTATTGATACTGCAACAAAGCAATCTTTCCTTTCTAAGAAAGCGAAATGTGGTTCTAGTAATGAAATAGTACAAGAATATATTCCATTGGATGAAGAGTTTTTTACAACCATATCAGTTAAAAATGTTGTCATCGATTTAGTCATTAGAGAGCAACCTGAATTTGAGTTTTGGTGCAATATATTGCGTAAATATGAAGCCTACGGAATGATGCGATTTATTCTTTCTGCAGCGCAGAGTGATAAAAATGCCAATATTAATCAGCTTTGTGCTCGTTATGGAGTTTCAGCCTCTTATTTTAGACAGCTTTATCGAGAAAACTTTAATAAAACAGCGAAGCGAAAGATTATGAGTGTTCGCATGGCAAACGCTATTTTGCAATTAATTGAAAGTGAAAGCTCAATTTTGGATGTGGGATTAGAAGCGGGTTACTGCTCTGCCTCACACTTCACCAATGATCTTAAAAAAGAGTTGGGACTTACCCCTTCAGAAATAAGACATCTTGGAGACAATTTATATGAGCAATAACAAAAGAGGAGTGGTATTACTGGCACTCCTTTTATTATCGATGAGTGGTTATTCAGCTCAGTCTGAAATTTTTGTTGCACAACCGGTAGCTCAAGAAAAAAACCATGACACATTTGTTGCAAATAATATTGCTGTTGGCAAAGTTTTTGAGGCGGTCGCTGAGCAATTAAACAAGCCTATTATTTTAAGTAAATTAGCGGCACAGAAAAAAGTAACGGGCAATTTTAATCTAGCCAATGCGGATGAGATGTTTAAAGCATTAACTCGCCGTATTGCATTAGTGTGGTATGACGATGGTGCCAGTATTTATGTTTACGATAATAGTGAAATGCGCAGTACGATTATACCGACTCATGGTGTTAGTAGTGGGCAGGTTCTCAATTATATTCAACGTAATGGCATTTATGATGAACGCTTTCCTGTTCGTTCTCAAGGAGGTGATAGCTTATTGTTTGTTTCGGGGCCGCCTTTATATGTTGAGCTAATTAAGGCTGCGGCACTGTATTTAGATAAGCAGATTCAACAAGAAGAACAAGTGGGCAGTGAGGTTGTGGTTATCTCTTTAAAACATGCCTCAGTTACTGACCGAAGCTATACATCGCGCGGCCAAAGTACAACGGTACCTGGCATGTTAACGGTCATTTCGGCTTTATTTAAAGATAACGGAAACACCGTTGAAGAAACGATTAATGTTCAGCCAGCCAAATTGAACTCAGTAGAAGATTCAATTGATGAATTATTAGATGCTCCTATTGGTGAAAGTGTTCCATCACAGAAACAAGTGATAGTGAAAAGCTCGTCAGGGAGAAATGTACTCTCTCTGGTGGCGCACTCTGATAGCAATAGTTTGATTGTCAAAGGTAGCCAAGAACAAATTAACTATGTTAGGCAACTGGTTAGGACCTTAGATACTCGTCGTCGACAAGTCGAATTATCTTTGTGGATTATTGACATAACACGATCAGAGTTAGACAACTTGGGGGTGAATTGGGAAGTTGGCACCTTTAAAGCGGGTCGAGGGGCTGTCGCATTTAACCGTAGCACACTATCAAATAGCCAAGATTTTTTATTACAGATTGATGCATTAAGTAAAAAGGGAAATGGGCATATTGTGTCACGTCCTGTTTTACTGACTCAAGAAAACATTCCTGCTTTATTCGATAACAACACCAGTTTTTACGCTAAGTTACAAGGTGAGCGCATTGCGACATTAGAGCAAGTGACTTACGGAACCATGATCAGTGTGATGCCTCGTATTTCTGCGGGTCATCAGGTCGAAATGGAAGTTAACATTGAAGACGGTGCACAAAGTCATGGAAGTGATGGTAAAGCTTCAAGTGTTGAGGGGTTGCCATCGATTAACCGCACGACCATTAATACTGTTGCTCGTATCGCGAAAGACAGCAGTTTACTTATCGGTGGTTATACGCGTGAACAATATATTGAAAATGAAAGCAAAATTCCTGGACTAGGCGATATTCCTTTTGTTGGCGGCTTATTTAGTAGCTCGTCAGTTAATCAGCAAAAAATGGTAAGGTTGTTTTTGATCCAACCGCGTTTATTAGATGAAAACGAAGCTTGGGATGGGCGTCAGTTTTCAGAAAAAACGCGTATTACACAGCACAATAGTCAGTTGCATGGCACGGTACAATTTCTCCAACAGTATATGAGCGAGTCATGGCAATAACGCCACTGAACTATAGCAACCGTTTTTCGGTTGGTACGCAAGATAAAAGCAGGGCGTCAGCGAAGAGTAATACTGACGACAGTGACGAGGTAACCCGAGGGTTAGGGGTCATTGACAGCAGCAGCGAATATGCCTCAATGGCCATGTTAGCGGCAAGCCATATTCGCAGAGGAAGTTCTCGTAAAGACCCTGAAGAAGAATGGATGCGCTTTGCTGAGCGTATTTTAGATAGCAATGCAGATGGAAAAATTACCCAAATTGAGGCTCTGCTAAATAAGCAGTTAGTGAATCCTCGGCAATTACGCAGTTTATTATTGCAATTTTTTCCAGATCCTAGTGATTTATTAATGGCGCTTGCTTCATTAATTCATCGCAAAAAGTTTAAAAATGAGCAAATAGCATATCTCGAAACACTTTATGAGCAATTATTGAATGAAGAAAATGCGCGTAGTGCACAAGCTGGCGCTAACGTGGCATTACTTGCCAAGGCATTTGCTCAAAAATTGAAACAAAGCGCAGGGAACTTGCGTAGTGTTTACCGTGAATTCATTGGTTATGACGGCCCTGTCGTATATTTATATGAACAATGGGTTGAAGTCATGGAACTCCAAGAGCGGGAAAATATGATGCGTTATTTGTCTCGAGCCTTAGCGTGTGATCTACAAGCATTGCCGCTTGGTGATGTGAATATCAGTGAATTTGGTAATTTTTTTATTCGAGTTGGTCGTTTACGTGAACTGCAATCTCTTGATTGCATCTTTAGCCAGAAAATTTTTCAAGCGGATTTTTTTCGTTATCAAATAGATAACCAAAAATTGGTCGTGTATTCAATATAGAGATCATCACAATAGGTAATACTCCCGCTCTATGAATGTGCCGATGATTTTATCATGCATTTCAGGCGACTTCGAATAACCTAACGTCTTACGGTTAAGACGCTTTAAGCGATTTCTTAAATTCAAATTCTCTCTTTCTATTCGTTGGGTATAAAACTTACTTGCTACGTGTTTTTGTTTAGGTAATATCTCATAAGCACTGAACTTATCCGTGCACCAAAAAGCCACATTAAACCGAGACAGTAAAGCCAGTAACTGGCGAAGAGTTCTCTTGTTTCGACGACCAAACGTATGAGCAATAATCCGTTTTAGGCGAGGTTCCCAGGCATACCAAAGCCAGCGTTGTTGTTTCTTATTAGCCACAAAAGACCACTGTTCATCGACTTCACAAAGGAGTTCAATGTGCAAATTAT